>DASQKG010000520.1:0-10901 GCA_035630655.1 Pyrinomonadaceae bacterium | reverse complement strand
AAGCAGCCGAATGCCAACACGCTGGAAGTCACGGAGGCCATTGAAAAGACACTCGCGGATCTGAAGGTGAGCTTGCCACCGGACGTAGTAATCGACACCAAAGCGTTTCAGCAGGCCGACTTCATCAAGCGCGCTATCGGCAACGTCAAGCTATCTCTGATAGAGGGCGGCATAATGGTGACGGTAGTGCTTTTCCTCTTCCTTTGGAACTTTCGCACGACCTTCATCAGCCTGACTGCTATTCCCATATCGCTTATCACGGCAATACTTGTGATGAGCTACTTTGGCATCACCATCAACACAATGACGCTTGGTGGCCTCGCCATCGCTATCGGTGCTCTCGTAGACGACGCTATCATCGATGTCGAGAACGTCTTTCGCCGCCTGAAGCAGAACGATCACTCCCCTTCGCCAGAGCCTGTGTTAACGGTTGTCTTCAAAGCTTCCAGCGAAATTAGAACCTCAATACTGTTCGCTACGCTCATCATCGTGCTCGTTTTCCTGCCACTTTTAAGTCTTGGGGGCTTCGAGGGGCGCATGTTTGCGCCGCTTGCTTTCGCTTATATCATTTCGATTACTGCGTCGCTCATCGTCGCTCTGACGGTGACTCCAGTGCTCTGTTATTACCTGCTGGGGCATTCAACACTGCTACATGACGAAAGAGATTCCCGGCTCGTGGCCTGGCTCAAGCGCCACTACGCGCGCATATTGAATTGGACTCTGCGCCACCCATACAAGATTATCGGAACTTCTGCCGCGATGCTATTGGTTGCGGTGCTGCTCTTTCCCTTCATGGGGCGCGAGTTCCTGCCGCCCTTCAACGAAGGTTCCTACAACGTCCTTGCCACGCTGCCTCCAGGAACGTCGCTTCAAGAGTCCGTGCGCATAGGTAACGTCGTGGACAGAACATTACACGAGGTTCCGGAAGTGCTTTCCATAACACGCCGGACGGGGCGTGCTGAAGCTGACGAGCATGCGGCGGGAGTCAACGCGAACGAACTTGAAGTTGTCTTGAAAGAAAGCGACCGCTCACACGCTGTAGTGACATCAGACGTTAGAGAAAGGCTCTCTCGCATTCCCGGGATTGATGTGGAGGTGGGCCAGCCCATTTCGCACCGAATCGATCACCTCCTTTCGGGCACGCGCGCCCAGATCGCCATCAAGCTGTTTGGGCCCGACCTCGCCACGCTCCGTGCAAAGGCGGAAGAGATTCGTGAAGCGATGGAAGGAGTTGACGGGATCGTTGATCTCCTCGTTGAGCCGCAGGTCGGAGTGCCGCAGGTCCAGGTCAACATGAATCGCCAAGCGGCGGCCGCCGTCGGCTTACGCGCCGAACACTTAGCCGGCACTGTGGACGTCGCCTTTAACGGCCACGTCGCTTCGCAGGTGCTGGAGGAGCAGAAGACTTACGACGTGCTCGTGCGCTTCGACGACTCGGCGCGACAATCCCTTGAGTCAATCGCGGGAACGCTTATAGACACACCAACGGGGACGAAAGTGCCGATCAGTCAGGTGGCCGAAGTGAAAGTGGACCAGGGGCCGAACACAATCAATCGCGAAAACGTCCAGCGCCGAATCATCATTCAGGCCAACGTCGCGGATCGCGACCTGGGAAGCGTCATTGAAGATGTGCGAGCCGCAATCGGACAGAAGGTGCGGTTGCCGCAAGGTTATTTTGTACAGTACGGCGGGCAATTCGAGTCTCAGGAAAAAGCGTCTCGGCAGATCATGCTGCTTTCCATTGTCGCTATCGCCGGTATCTTCCTGCTGCTTTACATCGCTCTCAAATCAGTACGCTCCGCGTTCCTGGTCATGGCGAATCTACCACTCGCTTTGATCGGCGGCGTGGTCGTGGTCTTCCTCTCCGGCGGCACGCTCTCGATCGCCTCTCTCGTCGGATTCATCACCCTGTTTGGTATCGCTACCAGAAACGGCATCATGTTGATTTCGCACTACACTCACTTGATGCAGGAGGAAGGTGTCGGTTTCCGGGACGCGATTGTGCAAGGTTCGATGGAACGCCTGAGTCCAATTCTGATGACGGCGCTCGTCACAGGCGTAGGCCTGATCCCGCTCGCTCTGGGTGCGGGTGAGCCCGGCAAAGAGATTCAGCAACCGATGGCGGTCGTCATTCTCGGCGGCATCGTCACATCGACTTTTCTTAACATGATCGTAATCCCGGCACTGTATTTGAAGTACGGGCGCGCCGGAGCGATTGCGGCGGCTCGCGAATACCCTGAAGGTGAAGATCTCGCGCCAGCGCGAGACTAGTGGCGTCTCATTCGCTGCATCGCGAGCAGTTGACGATGGTTGGACCGAAACAAACTTGAGAAGAACCGTAGTGTCTGAAAGGTTCTGGTATGCGATTGTCGCGGCGGTGCTGTACGGTGCAGCACGTGTTCACGAAGCTTGCATCCACTCATGGTGAACTGTTCATCGCAACTGAGATAAGGGCCTGGGCGCCGCGACTGAGATGTTTGTCTAGAATCCACACCAGACCCGCAGTTGCGGGCGATCAACTCTTCAGCGCTTCATGTGCTGGAACGTTTTACGCCGTCGACAAAACTACTGGGAAGGTTGAATGGAAGTACGCTGCTGGGCGCGGCGTGCCCACTGACATTTTTCGCCTGAACAATAATGTGTACGCGGTAAAGTTTTAAGAGTCCCGTCTCCATACGGAGCCAGGTCCCTACAAGCGACGTTGCGAACATCCCGACCAGGAACAACAAAACTACCGGAAGACAGGGGTGCGCGTTGCGCGCGTCACCCTGGCCTAAACCACAGCGAGGTCTTGGTATTCACTTACTTAAATCGGTCGCTCTCGCGGCAGCGTGTATTGATGAATAGCGGCCGACTGTGCGCATTTCGCTGGTGGAGCTATCAACACGAGAGGAGCCAGACAAAACTTAGCCGACCCTGGTTTCACCTTAGCTAGAATTCTTGTATGAAGTAGGGCAGAATACACCTTCCGCAGAAGGCCGCCGCACTCTTGAGTGCTCTTCAAACCACGGCCGTCGCACAACCGGCTCGGCACGTTCGATTGCTTTTAACCTTCACATCTATTCGGATGGCTTGGGGTTTACTTAGTCACCATGGCTCTCATCAAATTCAACACAGCTACAACTGAGGATATGAAGAAAGGCTCCAAGAAGAGCAAGGCTAGCTCAACCGCCGTCCGAAACGGGGGAGCAACCAAACAGGCACCGCTAACCAAAAAGGCAAAGCCCGTAAAAGAGCTGGATAAGTCGCTCGAAAGCTGGATCTGGGACGCAGCGTGCAGCATCCGTGGCGCGAAGGATGCGCCGAAGTACAAGGAGTTCATCCTCCCGCTCATCTTTACCAAACGCCTTTGCGATGTCTTCGATGACGAGTTGAACCGCATCGCTAAGGAAGTTGGCTCTCGCGCTAAAGCTTTCAAGCTGGTGAAGCACGACAAGAAACTTGTTCGCTTCTTCCTGCCGCTGGAACCGAAAAGCCCGGACGATCTTGTCTGGTCGGTGATCCGCACGCTATCGACTCAGATTGGCGAACAGCTCACGACGCATATGCGTGCCGTAGCCGACGCCAATCCGTTGCTCAAGGGCATCATCGACCGTGTGGATTTCAACGCTACCACTCACGGCCAACGCGATATTGACGACGACCGCCTCTCGAATCTAATCGAAGCAATCAGCGCCAAGCGGCTTGGTCTTTCGGATGTCGAACCTGACATCATCGGACGCAGCTACGAGTATCTGATTCGGAAGTTCGCGGAAGGTAGCGGCCAGAGCGCGGGCGAGTTCTACACGCCGCCTGCGGTTGGACTCGTGATGGCTCGCATCATGAACGCTGAACCCGGAATGGAAATCTATGATCCCTGTTGTGGTTCCGCCGGCTTGCTCATCAAGTGTGATCTGGTGCTCCAGGAAAAGATGAACCTGCGCTCGCGCAAAACTTTTGCCCCGGCCAAACTCTACGGCCAGGAAAACGAGCCCGGCACTTGGGCCATGGCGAACATGAACATGATCATTCATGACATGGAAGGCGAGATTCAGATCGGCGATACATTCCGCAAGCCAAAGTTTCGCACAGGCAATCGCCTTCGAACGTTTGATCGCGTGGTTGCCAATCCGATGTGGAACCAAACCGAGTTCAAAGAGAAAGACTATGACGCGGACGAACTTGATCGCTTTCCAAAAGGCGCAGGCTTTCCTGGCGGTAAGGCCGACTGGGGCTGGATGCAGCACATCCTCGCCAGCCTAAAACCAAACGGTCGCGCGGCCGTGGTGCTCGATACCGGCGCCGCCTCGCGCGGCTCTGGCAATGCGAGTACAAACAAGGAAAAAGACGTACGCCGTTGGTTCGTGGAACAAGACCTCATCGAGGGTGTCATCTACCTACCCGAGAACCTTTTCTACAACACTTCTGCGTCCGGCATCATCATCGTGCTGAATAAGGCAAAGCCGAACGAGCGGCAGGGCAAGCTCTTATTAGTCAATGCAAGCCGCGAGTTCAGCAAAGGCGATCCGAAGAACTACATTCCCAACGACGCCATCGGCCGCGTTGCCGATACTTTTAGGACGTGGACGGAAGCGGAGAAGTACTCGCGCATTGTCGGCCGTGAGGAGATTGCGAATGGCGATTTCAACATTTCCCCCAACAGGTACGTTCACACCGGCGTTGCAAATGAATACCGGCCTATTGGCGAGATTATGGAGGAGTTGGACGCGCTGGAGGCAGAATCGAATTCCACCTCGGCTACGCTGAAGCAAGTACTTTCGAAGATTGGCGTTTGAATATGGACGTTCACCCTCCTACGGAGACGAAGAGTTTACCGAGTAGCTGGAGCGTCCAGCGGCTTGGCAAAATCTGCAAAATTAGGACTGGAAAGAAGGACGTAAACGAAGGAAGCTCGTCAGGGGAATACCCGTTCTTCACTTGCTCGAAGGAAATTCATTGCTCGAACAGTTACTCATTCGATACTGAAGCCATCTTGGTTGCTGGAAATGGTGCCGTAGGAGAGACAAAATATTTCCGGGGTAAATTCGAGGCTTATCAGCGGACCTACGTTCTGGATCACTTCTCAGTGTTTGCACCTTATCTTTTTCTGTTCCTGAAAGGCACACTTGTTACGGAGCTAGCAAGGCACATCACGGGCTCTACAATGCCTTACATTCGCCGGAGCGATCTGGAGAACGTTGAGGTCCCGATTCCTCCACAGCTCGAGCAAAGGGGTATTGCCGCGGCACTGGGGCTGATACAAAAAGCCATCGAGCAGCAGGAGCGATTGCTCGTGCTAATGACCCAGATGAAAGAGGCCCTCCTGCACCGTCTCTTCAGCCATGGCCTTCGCGGTGAACCCCAAAAGCAAACGGAAATCGGCCCGATGCCAGAGAGTTGGAATGCGATGCCATTGGGCGATTGTTGCGACATTGTTAGCGGTTCTCTTTCGTACACAGATTTTTTGCAGATGGATTCGGTGGATGACGGGAATGAAATCGAGTGTATGGGAGTCAAAGTCTCTGACATGAACCTGCCGGGCAATGAGCGCAAGTTTAGCACTGCTAATGCAGTGCGCCGCCTCTCGGTGGCGATGGCGCATCGCAAATTGGTGCCACCCGACACGGTCGTCTTTCCGAAGAGAGGGGCTGCTATTGCTACTAATAAGAAGCGCTTGACCACCGCTTGGACTGTTCTCGATCCGAACCTAATTGGAGTGTGTGCAAAGGACTCGCTCGAGAGTGACTTCTTATTTCATTGGTTTCACACCTTTGATCTGGGAAGGATTACCGATCCCGGGCCGACGCCCCAGCTAAACAAAAAGGATTTGATTCCAGTCCTCATGCCGCTTCCGAAACGGCTTGATGAGCAACGAGAGATTGTGGAAGTAATCTCGACCGTCGACCGGAAGCTGTCTCTTCATCAAACCAAACACGATGCGCTCACTGCCCTCTTCCGCACCCTGTTGCACCAGATGATGACCGCGCAGATTCAAGTACACGACCTTGAGCTGTCGGAACTGGAGATCAAGAAATGAGCGCTGACTACTATCTTAAGATTGGCGGCACCGAAACTCTCAGCGAACAACTCATCGCCGATCTCTCTTCTGCTGACGCCAGCACGAAAAGAAAGGCGGAGTCTAGTCTTGCGGAGCGACTTAAGGAGACGCGGGTTCGTGTAGGGACGCTGCTCAAGACCGACAACGTTTCCTTCTTGATCGGGGCTGGCGCTTCCATGAAGGCAGGAGGTTTCGGCCTCGCCTCAATGCCCGCCGAATTAGAAAGTGACCTTCACAACAAGAGTGCATCGCGCAACGAGGGCGAGCCTGACTGGTTATCGCTGTTTTATTCGACGTCTTCGGCGCTGGCGGGCCAAACATTTAACCTAGATGATCGTCAGGCTGCTTTGACGGAAGGCCTCAGCGAAGTCGCCAAAATCCCACTCAATCTAGAAGACTATCTCGGCCGCCTCCATATGTGGCGGGCGGGGATACCGGAGTTCGCGACTGAACTTACACTCACGCTTGCTTCGGGTGGGACATTGGCAGTATCCAAACCGGATCTCGACAGCCTGATCATCCAGATCGAACGAGGTATCACCTCGTTGTCGGACCTGCCAACTACCGGCAAGGAAGGCGCCCTGAAAGACCATCGTCGCCTGATCAAGAAGATTCTCACCCGCCCACTCAATCTACGGCGCGCCAATCTCTTAACACTCAATTATGACACCCTCATTGAGAAAGCCGCTGATGCCGAAGGAGCTGTATTGGTTGATGGCTTTGTCGGAACTCTTAGACGCGGTTTCCGGCCGGAATCCTACGATCTTGATTTTTACTTTCCGGCGCAAACCACCGAAGGTCGAGTTCATCGCTTTGATCGCGCACTTCACCTCTATAAGCTTCACGGCTCAATCACATGGCATCGTTGCGATGCGGATTGGGAAAACCCATATGGACTCTTCGCGACTTTCTATGACCAACAGGCTCCGGAAAACGATGTTCTGATTTATCCCTCGCCACTCAAATATGGTCAGGCATTGGGTCTGCCCTACTCAGAACTGTTTCGTCGCTTTGGGTCGGCGATTGCACAGCCGCAGTCAGTGCTCTTCACAATCGGGTATGGCTTTGGTGATGAGCACGTCAATGCGCTCATCCGCCAAGCACTCGCCATTCCGAGCTTCACTCTAGTTGTGATTGACCCCGAACCGAAGAGTGACTTCGTGAATCAATTGAAGGGCCTCGGTGATGAGCGTGTATGGCTGGCAAGCGGATGGAAACTGGGCACCTTCGAACATTTCGTCGAGAAACTGTTACCCGATCTTCGTGAGGAGGAGATCACCTCCAAAGTCATGAAGACTTATAAAGCCTTGGCACCTCCAACCAAGAGCGACGAAACAGTTACGGAGAATCTCGATGACGACTGAACACGAAATTGGACGCGTCGTAGCGGTCGACACGGCGCAGGTCACAGTCGAGTTGAACCGTGATCTCAAAGCCCTCACACGTTCAACCTATGAAGGTACGATCGAAGTTGGCCGAATTAACTCCTACATCATGATTCCGGTAGGCTCGCGAAGTATCGTCGGTATGGTGACGCGAGTCGTAATGACCGAGGAGAGTGAGCTTCAAGCCGACAAGACAATGGTGTCTCTCCCATCGACGCATCGATTGATGAAGGCGACAATGATTGGCCAGATCGACGAGGATAGATTTCGTCAGGGCATCAGCCTCTTTCCAGTGCTGGACTCCAAAGTATTCCTCACGACCAGACAGGATCTGGACGCCATTTTTGGGAAAGCCCGCGTCGGGGAAGAAATAGATCCAGAAGACCCTGGTTATTGTATTCCAATCGGTAAATCTGTCGTGTTTCCCGACTATACGATTTATGTCAATCCCGACGCCTTTTTCGGGAAGCACGCTGCTGTTATCGGAAGTACCGGATCTGGCAAGTCTTGCTCGATAGCTTCAATTCTTCAGTCGGTTATCTCGCGAGAGGAAATCCGGCACACCCGAATAGTCATTCTGGACACCAATGGTGAATATCGTGCGGCCTTTCAAAAGCAACAGCCCGAGGGTGGTTACATCAACGCCCTGCCGAACCGTGGTTCGTTGTTCATACCAACCGATACATTAGAGGAAGGGCGACTGACAATTCCATTCTGGTTTATGAATTCTGATGATTTTGTGCGGTTGTTTCGCGCGGCGCCGGGAGTTCAGCGTCCGGTACTGATGAACGCGTTGTCCTCATCTCGCGCCGCAGGAAACGAATCAACGGCGTGGCTCCAAGTACGTGAGGTGCTCTTGTCTGAGATCAACAAGATTCTTGCGTTTGTTGGCACTGGCGATGGACCCCACGCTAGACAACTTCGCCAACTTTGCGATGGGGACTTGGCCTTCTTAGAGAACGAGGAAAATGAGGCCACCCTCGACGAATTGATTGGGTATTATCCGGATTTATCGGTGGATGGGCTTAGGACAATGTTCTCGGACGTAGCGAACATCGCCCGAGAGGAAATAAGGAATGAAGGCGGACAATACGAGTCATATGCACCCATCGATGCCGGCAAGCGTCAGCGGATCGAGCAGCCTGTGAGAGAGACATTGTCTAAATTGGCTCGACTTCCTCTCGGGGAAGTGGCTGTCGATATTACGTCAGCTGACTCACCCTCGTACTTTAGTAAACAATCGTTTCGTTACGAACACTTAGAGGCAGCTATCTCCAAGAACGAATCTTCTTCTGCACGCGCTCGCGACAACTCGGCCACAATGCTGATGAGGATACATCGGCGGCTAGATGATTCTCGTTTTGAGTTTCTGTTCGGTCCGAGAACGGAAGAGTGGCCCAGAGTTCGACACAGTCTGGCTATGTTCCTGAGGGATATACTCGGTCTCGAGTCTAACAATGAAGTCAATTTGTCGGACGATGAAACGCTAGCGGCTGGCTTAATGCCCTTCTACGACCGTCAGCGATCTGGTGCCGGTCCTGCCAATGTGGTCATCGTCGATCTTAGTCTTCTTGCATCTGAAGTTCTTGGGAATGTAACTGCGCTAATTGGTCGCCTCATTCACGAATTTCTGCAACGGCTGGGCGACGAAGTCAGTGGCGTCGGTCGGGGAGAGTTTCCAGTTGTGTTGGTTTTGGAGGAGGCTCAGAACTATATTCCAGAAGGCCGACAGTCTGGCGAGGATTCCATTTCCAAGGAAGTTTTTGAGCGGATAGCCCGCGAAGGGCGAAAGTTTGGCCTCGGATTGGTAGTGTCCTCACAGCGGCCCAGCGAGATGTCGAAGACCGTTTTATCACAGTGCAATAGCTTCATTGTTCACCGCCTTCAGAATCCGGAAGACTTGCGCTACTTCCGTGAAATTGTCCCCGGAATTTACGGCCAACTTCTTGAACAGCTGCCAGCACTGGCTCCGCGAACGGCACTAGTGTTGGGCGAGTGTGTGCAAGCGCCGGCTCTGGTAGAAATGCGTGAAGTTGATCCGCCTCCGAAAAGTAAGAATCCACAGTTCTACAAGAGTTGGATCACAGATGGAGGTTTGCCCGATGTTGAGGCTGTCTGCGCGAAGTGGGAAGGGACTCCGGCCGAATAGGAGCCAGAACCTGCGAATAACATATGAAGCGGCCAGGAGAACACAAAACAGTCCAAACTCGCATTCTGCATTACGCGGAGGAGATTGGTTGGCGCTATGTGCCTCGCGTTGAAGCTGAAGCGCGACGTGGCTTTGATTCTGATGGCTCGACGGGTACCGGGAAAGCGCGCAGACCTTGACCTTGTTTCGCGCGCGGCGCTAGGGTAAGTGCCGGAGCATGGAAACAATATGAAAACCCGTAACCACATCATGGAGCAACTGCGAGCGCTTAAGCCTGCTTTGCAAAAGGAATTTCCCGTGCAACGTCTGGCGTTGTTTGGCTCATGGGCCCGCGACGAGCAAGGCGATTCCAGTGATGTCGATATCCTGGTTGAGGTTGATCCCTCGATTGGGCTGCGCTTTGTCACGCTAGCGGAAAGGCTGGAGAATTCGTTGGGCGAGCCTGTCGATCTCGTGTCGCGCAGAGCGCTTAAGCCGAGCCTCTGGAAACAGATCGAACCTGAACTGATAGATGTCTAAACGTGATCCCCGCATACTTGTGGAAGATGTCCTGCTGGCGATCGAGAAGATCGGCCGCTTCACGGCGGGAATGGATCAGCAAACGTTTCTCAGCGACGAAAAGACTATCGATGCCGTCGCTCGGAACCTCGAAATCATTGGCGAAGCGGTTCGCCAACTACCCGACGATTTCAAAAACGTCAACCCTGATATTCCCTGGAGCCAGATCGGAGGAATGCGTAATCGGATCGTTCATGAGTACTTTGGTTTAGACCTGGAGATCATCTGGCAAGTTATTCAGCACGATCTTCCGGAACTTGAAGCCCGCATCCGCCCTCTAGTGTAAAAACCCCACTCTATGCCGACTTCCGGCGAACACAAAACCGTTCAAGCCCGCATCCTGCATTACGCGCAGGAGATTGGCTGGTGCTATGTGCCTCGCGCGGAATGCGAGGAGCGGCGGGGGTTTGATTCTGATAGCTCGACGGCGCAGGAAAGCGCGCGTTCCTCGTCGCTCTTCGGCGATCTGCTTCATTCGCAAGTGCTCGCGTTCAATCCAAAATACAAAGAAGCGGAAGGCGCGCTGATTGGTAACTTCCAACGGCTCAACGCGGACATCGCCGGTAACCGCGATTTTCTCACCTACCTACGCAATGCGGGAAAGTTCTTCTGCGCTGAAGAGAGCCGCGAGTTGGATCTGACGCTAATCAACTACGACGATCTCAGCCGCACGCCTGACAAGTGGCGCAACGTTTATGAAGTGGCTGAGGAGTTCTACTTCAACAACGGCCACTACGGCACGCGCGAGGACGTGGTGTTTCTGATAAACGGC
>DASQKG010000519.1:0-2573 GCA_035630655.1 Pyrinomonadaceae bacterium | reverse complement strand
GATAACTCACGACCACCTCCTGGCCAATACGTGGCAGAAAGATTCCGCCCCACGCCTTTCCTGCCCAACCGTAGTCCACGCGGATCCAGCATGAGCTTGACTCGTTATTTTTCCCCTTTTGGTCCCAGTGAAACTGGACCTTCACGCGGCCATACTTATCAGTCCAAATTTCTTCGCCCGATTTACCAACCACGATCGCGGTCTGTGTCCCCGAGATCAGTGGCTTCGGAGTGAGGCGCGGTGGTCGGAAGGGAAGATCCGACGGAAACGCCTCGAAGGTATTGCTGTAATTTTCCTGAGTCGCCGTGTGCGAGACAGAACGCAGCACATACGTTTTGTTTACATCCGATCGGCAGTGGTCCTCGAGTCGGAATTTGTGTCCGGAGGAAAAGGCCCTTACGAATCCTTCACCTCGTATGAGCCGCTTTGGATGCTCCAACATTTCGAGGCGAAGATTCCCAATTTTCTCGCCCTCATCAGTCTTAAAAAAACCGCCCGGATACTCATAGACTCTCAATTTACCTTCACCTCGCGACTCGACCTTCAAATCGGTGCTGGGTGTCTCAAAGTTAAAATCATCGTGCGCATAATTGCCCGTCACCACCTGGCTCTCGACGAGGCAACGAGTGATTACGAGATCCGGCGTGTGATCTACCAGCGTTTGGCGGAAGCGAACGCTCTGGCCTAAACCGGGGCAAGTTTTGTGCGCGTCTACATCGTCTCCGAGAATCAGTGTATGTTTGCCCGCGTCGTGTTCGAAGTAGTAGAAAATGCCTTCTTCTTCCATCAGCCGCGAAACGAAATTAAAAGCGGTTTCGTTGTACTGAACACAGTAGTCCCTGGCAGCATATGTGGCCTTAAGATCGTTCTTAAAATCTTTGAAACCGAGCTCATGGAAGAGTTCTTCCAAAATATCCGGCACGGATTTGTTTTGAAAGATGCGACAGTCGCTGGTCTTCGTCAGCAGCCAAAGCCATGGATGAATCTCGGCAAAGTATCTGGTCAAACGAACGTTGCTATTCTCCTGAACAAAGCGGCCGACGATGCCGTTAAAGTGACGTTCGGTATCGTCACCGAGTAAGAGCGTGACAGTAACGGAGTTGCCGACGACTGCCTGAAAGTCCAGCTCAGGGTCCTCGGAGACCATTTCAAGTGTGAAGTGAAACAGACCGGAGATGCGATCTTCACCGTTGAAGGCGTGCAGCAACAGCTTGTTTGGTCCCAGTGGAGTTGAGACTTTTAGTTTGAGAGCATCCTGAACGTAAATCGCGCTCATCTTCTTCTCTTTTCCAGGTGTTCTACAGACTGCTTGCCCGGGTCCCCGTAATCGAGATACGAATCTATTGTTCGCTGAAGGCGGGGGTACTTGAGTACCAGAGCATCCAACTGTTGCCGGTCTACTACAGCAAGCTGGCATTTAGTTACAGCCAGAGCTGTTTCGCTGTAAGGCTTGCGGGTAAGCAGCGCCAGCTCCCCAAACGAATCGCCTTCTTTAAGAATTCCCATCAGTCTCTCTTTGCCTTGTGCCTCACGCCGGAAGAGTTGCACGGTGCCGCTGCGGATAACGAACATGTGAGTTCCGGGCTTATCCTGCGCCATCACGACGGAATGTTTCGGAACCGTTCGTGGAGTCATCATGTCCAGCAGTGCCTCTTGTTTGCCGCGTGGTAGTCGATAGAGAATTCGACTCTTGAGCGAGGGACTTTCCGCCTCGAGCGCTTCGGGGGAAACCGTTATGTATGGATCCTCAGGCTTGTCTTTTGAGCCGGCGCCATTGCCATTGCTCCCATCTGAGCGCGCCTGCGGAACGCCCAGCCATGCAGTCCAGGCGAGCTCGGGGAGCTCGGGGGCCGTCGGCCACAGCTTAGTCCCGGGAATCTCGTCGGCGTTGAGTATCAGGCGAATGTTGAAGTCAAACTCATCCTTTACATAAAACCGGATCAAGTCACAGAGCACTCCAAAGTGATAGTTGGTCGGCAAGAAGCTGATGAAGTCCTTGAGACTCAGAGGCCCCATGTGAATCTCAAATCGGGCGTGCTCGTCCCAAACGCGAGTTCCGACCACAACCATGTCCTGCCCTAACCGCTGATTCCTTCCGGACTCGCCGATAATGGTCCATTGATTTTCTTCCAGGTCGCACCACTTTCCGCTAAACTGACGGCCCTTAACCGGCACCTGAAAGTAATCGCTCAGCATTCTTTCCAATCCGGCCATCGATCGCGTTTGGTGTGCCAGGATGCCTGCGTAATACAACAAGGCCCGGTCCCTGACATGCATCCTCCCCTTCAGTTTGGGAGTCTCCAGGCCAATCAACGCATACAAGTAACGCGAGATGTGGTCCTTGCCTGGTTCGGCGACGCCTAATCCCACGCGGTGGAGTTTGCGAATGCGATAGAGAAGGGAAACAAGGCGGTGGTTGAAGATGTCGAGAAAGTCCCGGAGCGCTACATCGTTTCGCGATGTGCGTTGCAGGATCAGTTCCGTTGTCGGTGTATCCAGCGCGCCGAGACAACCGGCCAACCCGAGAAAGTTGACGGTCATTTCGGCGGGGAGTTTTCGGGTCTTGAAGTGGG
>DASQKG010000518.1:0-6394 GCA_035630655.1 Pyrinomonadaceae bacterium | reverse complement strand
GATGGCGCCGCGCGCGGGCAACTGACCTTCACGGAGTTCACCTCCAGATCGCTTCTGGAATTGTTCAGCCGCGTAGAGGCCGCCGTCCGGCAACCCCGCACCTGCGTTTTGGATGTTGATGATGCAACGGACCCTGGGCTTGAGCGTTTTGCCCACCTCGTTCAGAAGATTTTTGAGGGCGGAATAATGCGAGGTCTCTTTTACGGCGCCGCCAGAACTACGAGTAGCATAGAGCTCTTCGAGGTAAGTTTTCGACTGGGTTCATCTATGAGGCAGACTCCACAAAGATTCGGAACGCCTTTATAGCTTAGATTCTGGCTCATTCAAAGAGACTACGGGCCATAGCAAAAGGGCCGCCCTTTAGGAGCAGCCCTGATTCGCCAAAGTTCCGAATGCTTCTCTAGTTTGGGATCACAAACACGTCGTCGCCGATTGCGTTGTTGAGTTTCATGTCCTTGACGTTGTAATCGGCGAAGAATGCGCCCTGGGGCATTTCCATCCGCCAGGTGAAACTGGAGGGCACGAGCACGCCGTCGACCTCTTTGAATTTCTTGTTCTCAACTCCGAACGTCTGGCCTTGCAGGGGAACGATGAAACTCATCACCCGGCCAGTAGCGGGATCAATGTAGAAATCGGTCGTATAGCCGTCAGCGTCAGCAATGCGGAACCCACGTTGCTTCTTCTTGTCGGGGATCGCGGTCACCGTGATGCCCGTTTGGTCGTATCTGCTAAGCAGGGCAAGACCAATGCGGTTGAAAGGAGCCATTTCAACGCCCGGAAGCGAACTATATGATTGTTGCCCGTCGAAAACCTGCTTGAAACTCACGGCCGGACGAGCATCGATCTCAACCCGGACTTTGTCACCGGCAGTTACGATCATAAAGCCGCCCGGAATCGACTGCGTCGAGTTTGGCGCATAGAGATCAACTGAGCCTCGCAGTACGAGACTCTTCATTGATTTGAACTTCTCCCCGCCTTGCGCGGCTAGTGCAGCCTTCGCAAGATCGCTGGGCAAAGTGGTGGCTGTAACCGCGACCACCGGTATGCTGGCCACTGGTTTCGCGTCGCCCTGGGCGAAAACGCCGAGAGCAGCAACTGCAATGACGGCCAGGGAAAAAAATAGCTTCTTCATTTGAACTCCCTCTTGAACTTTCTTACAAGTCCTTCTAGAAACTAAATCGGACCTGCGCCGAGACTCGACGATTACCGGCACCGGTGCTGCCGCCGCCGAAGCCACCGAATTGCGTTTGCAGCGAAAGGCTTTCACCGAAAGACGGTGACGATAACGAGCCTGTCGGGTTGGCGAGATTGACCTTATTAAACAGGTTCTGGAAGTTAACCGAAAACTGCATGGTATAGCGCTTCGCTTCCGCGCCACCGCCTCCCGGAACACCAATCCCGCCGCCACCTGGGCCACCGCCACCTCGCTGTCCGCCACCCCCTCCTGGACCACCGCCGCCCGGTCCGCCGCCACCACTGGGAATTCGCGGAGGTCCGCCCGGTCCGCCCCCACGGGCCGCATTAGCTTGCGTACCTTGCTGCGTATTTTGCTGAGCATTTCTCTGAGCAGTTGCGCGACTCGAAGCCGTGCTTCCAAACGCCCAGGTTTTAGTAATTCGCATGTTGACGGCAAAGAAGCCCGGCCCTTCGCCAAAATTGCGTGGTATCAACAGTTCGCCTGGTCCCGGATTGCGATTGAAATTGCCAAAGGGGGTGCAAATGATATTGGCGGGACGGTTCGCGCCGCAATCGACGCCTTCCGGCGCAAACGACGGCCGCTCAGTAAACTGCCGGTCGAGATTCGTGTCCTGGCCTGTGATGATGTTAAAAGGCCGACCCGAACTGTAATTAACCAATGGGTTCACCGTAACCTGCCATGGCAGGTTTATCGTTCCAAAAAAGTTAAAGCGGTGACGAACGTCAAAGGCGGCGCGGCCATATTCGCCGGTGAAATCATACGAATTGACCGGGAACAGACCGCCTCCCTGTCCATCGGTATCGTTCTGAGTCTTACTCAAAGAATAGTTAGCTGAAAACTGGATGGTCCTGTTGAACCGATTATTGAAACCGATAAACCATTGGTTCTGGTCGAACCGGCCACTCGATTCATACTGGTAGACGTCGCCAATGTTGCCCAGAGGACGTATGCCATTGGGGTTCAGCGCAGTAATCGACCCGGGTAAGGGAGCATTGATATCGCGAGCTCTTACTACGTGGTTAATGTGAACAGAATAGAAACCGGTAAACATTGTGAATCGATACGGCAGCTGCCGCTCGATTTGCACACCGGCCACATAAACAGCGGGCGCTTGAACATCGTCAGCGACACGCCAGGTGATCAAGCGCGGCGTCAGGCTGAGACTTGCTGCCGAAGGTATGTTTGGAAAAACATCCAGCGGACTAGGTACCACAGGCGGCACAAACTGGAGCGTGCCATTTACGTTTTGATAAACGGGGCGCTCAGTCACGAAGAACTGTTGCTGAGTTGTGCCGTTGAACCGATTCGCAGTGAGAGTATTGCCTTCACCAAATCTGTTATAGAAAACACCGGCGCCAACACGGATCACCATGGTCGGCGGCCGCGTGGAATTTGCGGCGCCTGGCGACCAGGCCATGAACAGCCGAGGTCCGAAGTTAAACTTGCTGTTAATGTTCGTTTGATTCTCGTAGCGCAACCCCAGACCAAAGGTAAGATTGGGTCGAAAGCGCCAGTCGTCCTGCACGTAGACTCCCCCGTCTATCTGGCTGACACTAGCTTGAGCACTGCCGCTGTTGATGCTGAATTGAGAGGCGCCGCCGCCCATCGCGCGAATCTGTTCCGCAGTTCGGCCAAGCCGTTGCCCCAACAAAGTACGGCGGTAGCGCTCAAGACTGTCAACAAATACGGGCTGACTTGTAATCGGGTTGTTGCTTGCGTTCAACGTTGGAACAAAACCACCGCTGAAGACATACGTGCCACCGAAGTTATTCGTGCTCGTATCCGAGAGCGACACGCCTCGCACCTTCCCGCCAAACTTAATTGCGTGGGTTCCCTTCTGCCAAGCCAGGAAGTTCTGCAATTCCCATCTGCTGTTCGAACTGAGGGCCTGGCCCACCTGCGAGTCGCCGCTGAAAAATGCGCCGCTTACATTTAGGCCCGGAATGGCGTTGGGCCCGATGTTCTCACTAGTGTTTTTCGAGTACTGGAACCTCGTCTCGTTGATCATCGAGGCATTGAGGACCGCCGTCTCAGTCAGAGTCAGAGTGTGGTTCGTAAACAAAGTGTTGAAGGCGCGCTCCGGAAGGGAGAATTCGCGCACGCCGGCGTTTTCCGTACTGGATCGGTTGTAATTGTAACGAGCTACTAAAGTGTTGTTTGGGTTGATCTGGTAGTCAAACCTCGGACCGAAACCCAGGTGCCGTCTGGGTACCACGACGCCAAATCCGGAGTCGAAACGATTCAGGTTCGCATCCAGTTGGGAAACTCGCACTAATTCATTGTCATCAGTCTCACGCCGATCGAAGTCGACGAAGAAAGATGCTTTCTTCTGAATGATTGGACCACCGAGATTTCCACCGAACGAGCGTATCTGGTACGGCGTGCGGCGGTCGGAAAAAGGATTACGCGAATTCAGACTCTCGTCCTCGAAATTAACGAAGGTGCTGCCGCGAAGTTTGTCGGTTCCAGGGCGCGTGAGAATTTCTATACGACCAGAGGCCTGTTCGTTTTCGGCTGAGAATGGATTCTGGTTGATACGAATCTCGCGAATGGAATCTTTTGACGGCATCCGGCCGCCGGAAAATCCGTCGACGAAAATTTGGCCACCGTTTGGACCCATGGAAGGTCCGGCCAGCGCTTGTAGTGCGGCGGCCAACTCGTCCGGGTCATCCGGCAGGGCGTCTAGATCTTTTCCCGTGATTAACGTCTGGTTGGCATTGTCTGAGGCGTCGGTACTGATAGGGGTCTGCGCCGCAACCGTTACTTTTTGCTCTTCAATCGTAACCTTCAGAGTCAGGTCAAGCGTTGGCCTCTGCCCTGCGGCAACATCCACTTCGGCTTCGTCAGTTACGGCAAAACCCTGTGCGGAGGCGCTCACCGAATATTTTCCCGGGGCCAACCCGCTGAAAACATATGCACCCTCAGCATTTGTGGTAGCGGTCTTCACCGCGCCACTTTGATCGATGAGCGTAACTGTTGCCCCCGTGACGGTGCCACCGAGTTCATCTTTGACCACGCCGCGGAGTGTTCCCCGACCTTGCTGGCCAAGCGCAAACACTATCGATAACAAAACGACGAGGGAGATACTCAAACCGCGCCGAAGGAAAATTGTGGAGACGTTCATAATTGGACCTTATCTATTCCTAACTCATTTATGTTTACGGCAAGCCAATGCCGAATTGAACACCACCGAGCCCGGCCGATGGATTTGGCGCACTTGGACCGCTCGTCTGTGGCTGCCTTGCTGCTAACATATTGAGCAGCGTGTCAGCACCCGAAATAAGACTAATCGCGGTCAAGCGGCTTGGGTCAGCACCCTTTGTACTGGAAACAATAATCGTGTCGCCCACCTTCACGTCGGCCACTGCGATAGTAGGGAGCCGTTCCAGCAAATCGTTTATATTCATGCCCCCGCCCGGACGCGGGCCGCCCGGACCACCGGGACCCTGAGCTGCCGGTTGCGCTCCGGCGGGCGGAGCTGGTCTTGCAGGACCTCCGCCGCCTCCCATCATCATCATTCCGCCCTCACCAGCCGCAGGAAACTTTCGCAGCACGGCATCCTGCTTAATCAGGATCGTCAAGGGCTGTTTAGTCTGCAGGTCATTAATTTTCACTTCGCCCGACGCAGCATCGATGGCCGTAACAACCCCCGCAACTGACTTAAAAGACCCGGTCACAACTTTTTCCGCGGTAAACGATGCCCCGTCGGGACTCCGATCGCCCAGGGCACGAACCTGATCGCCAACCTTTAGTTCTTCGAAGGTCGCAGGTTTGGCGTCTGAAAATTTGATCGAATCCGGAGCATAACGACGCATTTCAACTTTTTCAGACACCGGAATCACGACGGCAGCTTGCGTCCCGGCCAGCGTACGAGTCGAAACGGTGATCTCTTTTGTCTCAGGCTTGATAGCGGTGATCAGCCCCAGCATTCCGCGTCTCTTCCATTCTGCGCGCTCTGCTTCCTGCTTCTTCGCGATGTCCGCCTTGTTCATCACAATCAGGGAGGTGGCGGGCACGGACTTACGATCCTCGGCAACTTTGCCTCTGGCCCAAACCCGATCACCCTCGCCCAGATCAGTAAACGCTATCTTGGCAGCCTTTGTTAACGTGGTCTCGCCGGGGGCAAGGCGCATGAAGACTGTTGAATCTGCCAAAGTGACAGTCACCAGGTTTCCGGCATCGGTTTTAATTACTAATTGTTTCGCGGCGGGGTCAATTGTCTTGATTTCACCGATGGCATGTTTTGCAGTCACGTTTGGATCGCCGGCCTGCGCCGCTGCCGGGCCCGGCTGGGCAGACTGTGTAGGCTGCGCAATAGCACTGGAGTCGGCAAAAATTAAACCCCCAACTGACGCAATTACGAGAAAAAGCGCTTTCATTACTCCTCCTGGAAAATGAGAAAAACACGAGCGGCCGCTTGATGGAATGACGGATTATTGCCGGAGATCCCGGCTTCTCCCAATGGTCGCAGCATTTTACGAAAAGAAACCAACGAATGTTCTGCTTAAGTTGCTCTGTGATATGGCTATCCGAGCGCACGCATGCTGAATATTCACGCTCGATGTTCCAAAAAGTTGCACAAATATGCCTACCCGGAATAAACCGGAAAGCTTTTGATGCGCGAAGGCCTCAAATCGTTTAAGTATTTTGCTACTTGGTTAGAGGAGATTTAAAGAAACTACGCTTCCTGCCTACGCCAACCAACCCGGTAACGAGCGGTCAGAGCCAGGCCCAAGCTGGTAACCAGAACCACGGCTACCACAAAGGGCCAGACGTAAGGCAGTGACGAGAGGGTAATCCAGAAGGAAGTGCCGAGCAGTAGAGCCACAGATTCAGAATTTCGGCCGGCCTTCAAAAACTTGCGCTGCAGCCACCGTCCAGTCGCTGCGTAAATGATGACTCGACCGAAGAGTCCGGCGATAAGTATCAGGAGTAGGGCCATTAGCCCCAATATTAGTCCGATCGCAAATGGCAAATAATGAAGCGAGGGAACCAGAACGCCAATAACCAGCGCTCCCACAAATCCGATTACGGCCACACGCAGGCTGTTTAGCTGAAGCCGCTCGATTCCCCGGCTGATTGTGCCTGGCATAGCGGCAGTTAGCGCCAGTGAGACGACGAACCAAAACAGGATAGCCAACAGGCGGAACCCCAGGTAAGCTGCGGACCAACTTGGCGCAAGCAAGTCTGTGGGAT
>DASQKG010000517.1:0-3162 GCA_035630655.1 Pyrinomonadaceae bacterium | reverse complement strand
TGTTCCGTGGGACGCTGAGTTCGAACTACAGCTAGAGGTCGAAGACGCGGTCGTTCAGTTGATGACATACCTGATCGAGAACGAAGCAGCGGCTCTGATCGTGCCGAGTCGGTTTGTTGCACAACTGCACCCGCATTTTCGAGAGGTCATGCAGTTGCTTGCCGTTCAGGCGGCAGACGAGGCTCGTCACGTGGAAGTCTTCACGCGACGTGCGCTGCTTAAGAGAGATTGCCTGGGGCTCTCGACGGTTGGTGGTCAGGCATCGCTGAAGACTCTAGTGGATGAGCCTGACTTTGCTATCGCGTCGTTTCTACTCTCGGTGATGGGCGAAGGAACTTTCCTGACGCTGCTGCGATTCCTCGAGCGCCACGCGCCGGAGCCAGTCACGCGGGCCATGACGCGATTGGCAGCAAACGACGAGGCGCGGCACGTCGCTTTTGGAGTTGCCCACTTGAGGGAATCGGCAAAGAGCAATCCCGCATTGCTAGACAAGTTGGCCCATTCGGTGCACCGCCGACATGATGCGCTGCGGCACACGGCCGGCCTCAACCAAGAGGTGCTGGACGCACTCACTCTGCTCGCCGCAGGGGCGTGGGACCATGACGCTTTGCGAGAGGGCAGCTGCCGGGTAACACAGCTTATCCACGACATGGACATCGGACGCCGGACTCAGCTCTGTCGGATAGGGTTTGAAGAAAACCAAGCGGCCGCCCTGTCGGGGTTGCACACGCGCAACCTCATGTAGCCCGCGTCTCATCAGCCTGCCTGTGCCATTGAAGACCATAGGTCCCCATAAACGCCGTAGCGTTTACCGATCCGGCTGAGTGGTCGTATAGTTGTCTATACGGAAACTGGGGATCTGAATTTCGATTTTCAAGTCCCGGCAACCGTCGGCCGGTCGCTGAATTGTCCGCTGGCAGCGCACCCTGAATCAGCCTTTCTGGGGATTATTTGTCACTCTGAAGGAGTGATGCTCTCAAGTGCAGCTCGCAAGTAAATGCGGCTGAGGTCACACGAGGACCCATCTGTGTCGATTGGCAGATCAGCCCCCAGGCAGCTTGATGGCTGGCCAAGAGGATGAAGGGAAATTCAGTGGGCTTGCTGCTGCCATGGCGACGCACCAACCGGCGCCCCTTGCCAGATCTTCATGATCGCGGCGGACGTTTTCTAAATAACGAATGCTCTGGCTGCGCCCGAGTTTCTCGGGGATTCCGGCGCCGCTCATGGACAAATCCGTGTTCGATGAGGACGCCGACAACGTGTTTGTAGTCTTCGTCCAGAACCCGCACGATATCGGCTAGAGAACTCCGGTGATTTACGAAGAGATTGCAGATGGTGAGTTTCCGTTTCGCGACCGGATCCAAAGATGCCGCATTCCGCGGGTTCGTAAACACCTTTGTTGTGACACGGAAGCCATTTCGTTCTGAAGATTCTGGCTGTGCCATGGCTACCTTTACGGAAGCGGAAGAGGAACGGGGAATAAGAAAAAAAGAAGCTAAGAATGGGAGGAGGTCCGGCGCAAGCGCGAGCCGGAGGGACCGGAAAAAGACAAAACCCACATGGCATGCGGGTTTAAGAGAACTCTAGAACCGTTGGCCGAGCGATACTTGTTTGTTCGAAAAGATATGAGTATGAACAGGAAACATGCATCCACCCGCCTCCGACGGTACCCCTACAATGATGTGCAGTCAAGAACCCACTGTGAATTTTTTCCGCGCTCTAGAGGTCAAGTCCTTCACCGATTCGGCAGGCGGGAGTTTCCGGAATTTCACTGGATGATGCTTTTCAGTCGCCTGAATCAAAATGCGCTTCAACTCCAGGAGATCAAGAGGCTTGGGTAAGAACTCATAAGCCCCGCGCTGGATCGCTTCTATCCACAGCCATCGCGTTTCATCATCAAAGGGCGAGACAAAAATGACTTCAACTTTGGGTGCTTTGGTTTTTATCTGAGCCAGAAAACGAAATGCCTGCTCAAAAGGTTTCTGGAGATTGAGAATAACCGCGTCAACGGCCCTGTGTTGGATGGCAAAAAGCACCGCTTCCCCGGATGAACAAGGGAGCACCACCGACTGATACTCTTGGATTGCTTCAGTCACATTCTTGAAAGTGGAGGGATCATCCTGGTCAAATACGAGGATCGAAAAACTCTGTTCCATAAGTGTCTCCGAGGGGGGCTGACTTCATTCGTGAGGGCTATGTCAGAATAGATCGACGGTTATGAGGGCAGTAATTAATTTTTCTATTCGCTGTGACAGCAAAAAGTCTGAGGAACACCTCTAAGGCTTGCTGGAACAAAAATTCTGGCTCGGAGAATCACCAGCACAGCAAAGTCCGCAATCGCTCGCCAATCACTGTTTCAATCCGGCCTTTGAACGGCATCGCGAGCCAGGGTAGATTCGCAGCAATCTCTATTTGCGATGGCTTCACCAGTATCACTCCCGACACCGAAACTCCCATGGTCACCCCTTCGAATAGATACGTATCATTGCGCCAGGAGTCTCGTAGATCGCCGACGTTGTCACCGAATTGAACCTTCAGACGTTCAATCTCACCCTGAACGCGCCGCAACGCTTCACCTTGCGGCAACGCGTGCGGAACCACCATGTTGAACTTGGCCATTGTCTAACTGGCTCGTGTTGAGCGCTCATCCAATATGCATAATTTCCCTTTCGGTAACCGGAACGGGTGTCGGCAGAGATTCAAGACCACCACGCTTCGCAAAGCGATAACGCATCATCCACTAATCCGCTCCAAGCCAATTCTTTTAAGGCCGCCCTCGCGGCTTCTTTTTTTATCTGATGATACGAACCAAATCGAAAATTTATCGTCTAAATAGATAGCAACTGTTTTCTTTTCGCACTGAAGAGGAGGTGTAAGGTGATCAAAGCGCTTGCTTCGCTCGTGCTCTCGCTCTGTTTCTGCCTTCCTGGCTGGGCTGCAAAAAATGACGCTTCCCTGGACGCGAACGCAATAGCAGGGGAGATTCGAAATGCCATTCGAGACCTCCAAATTCAAATACCCGAACTATTGAAGGACATTCGCACAAACGTTCAGATTCCAGACCTAGAGTTGCAGATACCCGAGATAGACATTCATCTGCCCGAACTTCGGATACCCGCAACGCGCGTCCAAGGCCCAGTGGTCGTTCATATCCCCGAAATA
>DASQKG010000516.1:0-11527 GCA_035630655.1 Pyrinomonadaceae bacterium | reverse complement strand
AAGCTCGAGGCCATGAAGGCGGACGGCCATCCCATGATGCTCTGCACCTGGGTTGGCGGCGAGCCGATGGTGCGCAAGCAACTGATCGAGGTGGGCCGACACTATTTCAAACACAACACCATCGTTACTAACGGCACGATGCCATTGCCAGACTGGCCCAACTGCACCTGGGTCATCTCAATCGACGGGACCGAAGAAGCTTTCGCGCGGATGCGCGCACCGGGCATTTATCAGAAGATCAAACAGAACGTCATTGACAATCCCGAGCTGAACATCCAGATATCCTGTGTGCTGACAAGCATCACCAGGGACTGTGTCGAAGATCTGGTGAAAGAATGGGGACCGCTCGCCCGCGGTGGAATTATTTTTGACTTCTTCACGCCCGTCACCGGACTAGACGAAGCGCTGTGGCTCGACTGGCCCACCCGCGATCGCTTAATTGATCACATTCTCGAGTTGAAGAAGAAGTATCCGGGCGTGATAAATATGATGGACTCCACCCTGGAGCTGATGCGTTCTGAAAACGCGAAGCGAGTCACGGACAATTGCGAGTTTCGGCTCAAAGCTTTTGCCTATGGGCCAACCGGAGAGAACAAAGGTAAGTGTATGATGGGAGACAACGCCGACTGCGATCGTTGCGGCTGCGTGGTTCCTTTTCACATGGCCACCATCAGCAACCGCCGGCTTATGCTGAAAGAATCACTGAAACGTCTCACGACCACACCCACCGTCCAGCCTACTTCAAACTGACCCCGCCGCCTTACGCTTGTGCACCGTCACTCGACTCATGCGTGCCTGTCGGCGCCGGCTTCTGAATTTGGCGTAACTGCGCCACTACATCACGCAAGCGAATCGCCAGCTCTTCGATGGTTTCCGCTCGTTTGCGTGCCCGGTCGCTTAGCTCTTCACGCAGCAGCAACTGCGCCTGGCCCAACACACCGGCCAGTGGGTTATTGATTTCGTGTCTCACTCTCGCGACGAGGTCCGCGACTTCATTCAGCCGTTCCTCATATTCCAAGGCCAGCGCGCGCGATGTCTCTGCGGAATTGTTGTTGCGCGATTGGGTTGGTGATGTCTGGTTGTCGGGGTCAGTCATTTTACTCCCATCTCTTCAAAACAATTTTCAATGTGTGGGAGTCGGTGTCGACGGTCAGGGTCATGGGAGGTTAAACGGCGCTAATAGTAAATGGTAAATTGTAAATCGTAAATAGTAGATATTCGCAGTCGTACACTGCTTGTTCTATACGGAGGGTATGTCAGCAGCGTTGAAGCTCTGACGTTATGTGTTTCTGCCGAATAATCGCGGAAAAGCAAAGTACGCAGAGTTTGCGCCAACGAAGGACTTCGAAGTTTGCTTCAACCCGCCTCCGCCTACCATTTACAGTTCACGATTCACCATTCACCATCGGGCGTTTGACAAAGAAAACCCGAGCACTTAAATTGAAATTCTCCTTGCTGGGAGGTCGTCTAACGGTAGGACTGCGGACTCTGAATCCGCCTATCGGGGTTCGAATCCCTGCCTCCCAGCCAAATATTTTCAGTGAGTTACGGTAGCCGCCGCCGCCACTACTCGTTCCTCCATTACCAGGTTTAAGCGAGCGCGCAGCAGCATCAATTGTAACTTGAAATAGCCTCCGCGAACTTATTGGTTTCATTTTCGCGGAAAGTAGAATCTACCTCAATTCATTCTTAAATTGTTACCCGCCAGCATGAGGGGTTAGAACGGATAACTAAATTGCCAATTCGGAGGCAACGGAGTACGTCCGAATCGCTTCTCTTCTTGTTCATAGCTCGCACGCGCGTCTGATTCGCTCTCACCCAAATAGATCATTCGCTGCTCAGCAGTCAGAGAAGCTGACGACAGGGTTCTAAGGTACGAAACGAGATCGCGCCAGCTTGTTCTCCATATCCTCGCCGTGCCGTCCTCGGATGTCGTTACTATGCGTGACCCGTCGAACGAAAAATTCGCCCAAGTGATCATTCCCTGATGACCGTACAGAGTTACCGGTCTGCCGCTGCCATCTGTCCGCCAAATGCGAACTATTCCATCGAGACCTCCTCCGGTAACAATGCGCTCGCTGTCGGGGCTAAAAGCTAGCGCAATTATGGAGCCGATGTGCGCCACGTCAGAGGTGGAACGCAGAACAGTGGGCTTGCCTTTCCCATCCGCGTTGTAGGCCCAAGCCCGACCCGCGCTCGAGGTGATAACAAACTTTCGACCATCAGGACTGAACGCACAATTTTCAAGCCCGTCCTTGCCAGGGTTCGCGCCTTGAATGACGATCGGATCCCCACTTCCATCACTTTTCCAAAGCCGGGCCGTGCCATCGTCTGACACTGTCAGCACTACGGAACCATCCGGGCTAAACACAGCGCGAAACACGGTCTCTGTATGTCCTTTTTTTCCTGCCAGAGAGATAAAACTTCCCGAACCATCCGTATTCCAAACCTGCACCGCGCCATCGTCATACGCCGTCACAACTCGGCCGCCATCGCGGTCGAATTCAGCGTGCCAGACACTTCCGTGCTTAGCCCGCAAAACGATTTCACTATCTCCACTCGTGGTCCATAAAAAGGCATTTCCACTGTCGGACCATGCAAGCACCTTTAATCCGTCGGGACTAAACTGCACGCCCCGCAGTTTATTCTCCTGAGCGTGAAACTGCCTCTTCAAAATCGGACCGCTTGAGTTTGCTAAATCCCAAAGTGTGGTAGTACCCGTATCCTGTGCAACGGCCAACTGCGTCCCTGATTTGTCAAAGGCCAATCCTTTGATAGCTCCGGCGCTTCCTTTCAACTCAACTTGATTCGAGAGATCACTTATATGCCAGACGCGGGTGATGCCGTCGCTGGAACCGCTAGCTACCTTTCTGCCATCGGCGCTCAGGCAGGCTGAATACACCGGTTTGTCATATCGCAAAATGAGTGGTTCAGTCCGAGGCAACAGAGGCCATATGCGAGCGCTTCCGTCGTCACCACCTGTTACAAGCTGAGTATCGTCTTTGCTAAAGGCAACCACATCAGCACCCTGAACGCCGCGCAGTTCAGTCGTGTCGCCATCGTAGCCAACGTTCCAGATTCGCACTATACCGTCATGAAAGAGTGAGACGATTCGTAAGCCGTTATGGGAAAACCGAGCGTAACTTGCGCCTATAGCCGTGTCCTCTCGAATAGGCTTGTCCTGGCTCAGATCCAGGGAAAAATAACGGACCGCCACATCAAGTATCTTTTTTTGTTCTCCTGTTTGAGTGCTCCAAAGCCGTATCTTTCCATCTGAACACGAGGATACTAACTGGGTGCCATCGCCATTGAAATCTACTGAGTTAACGCTGTCATTGTGGGCAAGAGTGACAGACACGTTGTTTTCAAGACGCCTCACCAATACCTTGTCAGCGAAAACTACGGCGACATGCGAACCGTCCGGGCTAAAAGTCACTTTGTCGAGCAGGTCTTCGGGAAAAGTTTCATCGTCCTCTTTCGCAGAACGCAGCACCTGTTTTATCGCCTGGTTTCCCTGCTTGTCATATTGAAAACTCCAAACTGTTACATCACTGGCTGCAACCCACCCTGCGAGAGATGAAGCGCTAAACCAAAGGCGCACAACTTTGCGGTTGTTTGGAATCGAGAGCGCTCGTTTTTCGGCTCCCTTGATATTCCACAGTTGGCCCAACCCGGTTTCAGAGATAGTCGCCACCCATTCTTTATCAGCGGAGAACTGCGCGCTCAGCACTGCGCTCTCATGTTCAAACACCCGAGATGTATCCCCTCGGTGCTCGCCCCACACTCGGGCTGTCTTATCTTTGGAAGCCGTCGCGATCATCGAACCATCAGAGTTGAACTGCGCATCGGTCAGCCCGTCTGTATGGCCTCGTAGAATAATCGGGTCACCCTTTCCATCGACGGGCCATAGTCGCGCAGTCCCGTCGCCTGAAGCTGTCAGAATCCGGGTTTGGCTCGGATTGAACGCAACTTTCGTCAAACGCCCCGTATGCCCTCGCACAAGCGTGGACGGAAGAATTGCGGAGGCCAGTCGTTGTGCTACGCGCGTTCCCTCGTCGGGTTCGTCATAGCCTTGCAATTCCGATAACAACAATGCGCCCGTGAGAGGATCTGAAGAGGCCTCCGCAGCCAACACCACCGCGTTTGCGCGGGCCCTGCTCGCTTCCCGGCTTGCAACCACAGACCGCCAGATCACCAGGGCGGCCGCGAGTATCAAGACTGCGGCAACGCCGATCGCAAGTGTGGCTTGACGCCGTCTCCTTTTGAGTTGCTCACGCAACCAGAGCGGAGCAAGTTGACCATTTTGCGCTGCGTCCCAGTCAAGTAAGTCGGAAGCGAGCCGGACTAACTCATCCTCCGCATCTCGGACTTTGCCCGCGACCGGCGTATTCCCCCAACTCCTCAGGTCATACCAGAGCCGCGCTTTATGAAGACCGGCCGCACTTAGCTGCGCAGGAAAACATTCGTCTGGACTCTGTGCTGGATCCGTGCCCTTGGTTACGGCCGGCAGTATGCAATCCAGTCCTCTGTGGTCGACCATCCACGAGATCTCTTTTGAGACCCATTCGGAGCGTCTGCTTTCAGGTGAGCAAAGGACTATAAGGTAACGAGCTTTGGAAAGTTCACCTGCAATGACATTCCAAACGGGATCATTTTCTGCGAGGGTAGCGTCGCGCTTGAGTGGCAGCTTGAAATCACTTCCGTCGCGGCAGATCTGCATTTGTTTGATGGAGACTCCTGCCGGTGCCAGAGCTTTATGAAAGGATTCAAGAAAGGCTTCAACCTTGCGCGCCTGATTGTAGTTTCCCCCTGTCGAGTAGCTGATAAACGCGTCGTATTGGAAAGTGGTTTCTACCAGCGCCTCAGGTAGAGCTTGGTCCAAGTCTCCGTTGGGTGAGTTCACCTCCTGAGATAATACGTCCGGGGATTCGGTTGATTTTGGATCCATATGTTTTTCGGATTGCTGGGTGTTCCGCAACCTAGTGCAGGCGCCGCTAATGTTCATGGCCTTTAATTGCTAACTGGTCAGCAGTGAAAGTCATAGGCGTGAGTTCAAGGGAGTCTGGCATGGGGGTTCCTTTTCGATAAAACGCCTTCGGCGTTGTGACTCACATTTTGTAATCAAGCTGGACGACGTAAACGGGACGACCGGGCACCGGCTCAATTGGCGCAGTCCCTCCCGCAAGGTTTAAAGGCGCGTCGTCGGGCATCAGGATTGTGGCAAGCAGGATCTGCATTTTCTGCGCATTGTCAGTAGTGAGCCGGATCATCTTGGTCTGAGGCGTGTCGCTGCGCGAAGACTCGATCCCATGCGGTAGGGCGAAATCTAAGTTCACGCCAATTATGCCTTCAGTCGCGATTCTGCCTTCAAATGCAAGACCGAAATCCGGGGTGAAATGATCAACCGGAAAAGCCTCCTGCTCCAGAATGTTGTAATTATTCCATCCCTTCATCTTCACTCGGAAATTTTTACAAGTATTGACGACGACAAACCTGAACCTATCCACGAACCGCGCGGGTCGCGGTATCTTAATTGTGCTGTAGCTTGAATGGACCATCCGGCTGCCGAACACTTCATCATTTGTGACGTTTCCCTGGGTAGTCTTCAGGCGTCTGTAGCATGAAGTTGCGCTTGCCAGGTCCGGCCCTGAGAAGATCACCTCCAGTAGATATTCGACATCAGCCGGCCATGCTAACTCTCGTGGCTCTCGTTTTACTTGTTGCCGTATCGTGACTGGCGCCGGATTGTTTTCGTCGTACGTGAGATCAAATGAGAATTGCAACTCATCTCGCCTGGGCAGTGACGGGACGGAAGCAGTGAGATCGGCCGTACTGAATTCCACTAAACCAAGCCTGCGATAGGTGTCGGTGATTGGCATCACGCGGATGGGCATGCATTCGACGGAGAACATGCGCTTCTTAGCAACGGGAGGCGGCAGCGCCTTGGTAGGATAACCGGGCATGTAGTCGTGGACGAAAACTGTTTCCTCGCCGACTGCCAGCGTGTATGGGTCTCCGCTTGGTTGCAGGACCCAAAGACGCGGCGAATCGCCTCCGCGAAAAGCAGCCACCGAGTAGTAATCGACCAACGTCTTCGTTTGCGGATCACGACCACAGCGCCCCCAATAATTCTTCTGCGGATTGTAGAAAAGATCCTGAGGAATCGTTTGCGGACTGGTCCCCGTGCTCGTAATAGGCTTCACCGTGTTTTTTAGGCCATATTTCTCCAGCGAAGCGACAGAAGGTACAGAGGTTGGATTGAACACAACCAGCACGCGCCCAACCGGTACAATCAGACCCTTCGCGATCATAGATTCTGCCTGGTTCCCGTTTTCTTCGTCTTTCTTGATGGCGGGCGCAGCTCTGACCGGCGTATCAAGCTCGCCATTCGCTTTGAGTTCGAATCGCAGCATGTCGCCAGTCTGGCGGTTCAATGCGTAGAGCGCGCCGTCGCAGCTCACTAATCGATATCCAATCAACCGTTCAAGCGCAGGTTCACGGCGATAGTCGACCTTCTTGCTATCACTATTGAAACGAATTGAGTAAGCCCGCCTTGCGATTCCGGCACCCAGGGGAGCTTCTGCAACAAGATAAGCTCGTTTGTCAAAGCCGACGAAATCACGATCCACGCTTAATGAAAGCGCTGGAGGCGCAAACTCGGGAGGAAGAGTCAACGGTGGAAAATCTTCGGGTTCCCCCTCGCGGGTGAAAGCCACCACCTCAAAGTTAGTATTATTTCGCCGCATGCAGACAAACCGGTTTTCTACTGCTGCGATCGCCTGCCAGATCAGGGTTGACTCTCCAGTTTTCTTGACGAGAGGCAATGCTGTCATCGGCAACTCGGGATCAACGGTACCGACCACACCGTGGTATAACTGCCCGGCAGTTAGGAGTGCCATATAGGGAGCGATGACGATCATGCCCCTCAGAGCCGTCTTGTAATCGAAACGATCCATCTTGTCCCAGGTAAGCACCTTTACGCCCGTGGTCGCCTTATTAATTGCGGTCGCCTTCAGGTCAATTTCGTCGCTCTTAGTTGCGCTAATGCGCATTACGCCGGTCCCCTCATAAAACCGACCCAAGGTTTGCTGTGTGAGGGGTATGACTCGCGTCGTATGAGTGCCGACCTCGATCGTTACCTTCTCAACTCCCCACGCTGCCCAATCAATCTCAACGAGGCCGAAGGGCAGGACCTTATCAGGCCGTGCGTCCACGTAAAGGTATTTGTGATTGGGAGTATCGAACGAAAGCATTTTTACGACTTGAAAATTGGGGTTGCCGGAATGCTTAACTTCAGCTTGCAAAATGAAAGTTATTGGACCAACGACGCGAACAGTAAGAGAACCCTTGGACAATTGAAACGGCTCTCCGGGAATTGTACTAAGTGGTAACTCAGGATTGCCGCCCGGTAATGGTCCCCGCAACGTTCCGCTCACTCCGTCGGCGATGTCCCAGGAGATCGTTACCGGATCTCCAGGTTTCTCAACCATCATCGGAGAGTCGGCCCAGAAGGTGACATCCGGGTTCCAGGTAGTCGATCCGGATTTCAACTCGAGCTTGCCGTCAAAACGAAGGTCCTTTGCTAAGGTACCGTGCTGGTAACTATAAAGAAAATCATCGTTGCCTCGTTCGATATTGGGATCGAGTGGAATGCGAATAGTGAACTCCGCATTCGCCGGCACCTTGATGGGGGTTATCCTATCGCCTGCCTGGTCAAGATCGTTGAACAGCACAATGTAGACGCTCGAGTCTGAAGACTCACGTCGCAACCAAACCGTGCAGCCTTCGGGACCAGTCACAAGGCTCGCGATATTGACGGCTCCGGTAGGTTTTCTACTGAACGGTGCTTTCTCGAGCGGGTCGTCGAAACGCGGGCTGAGCAGATACAGTAGCGGATTCATCTCGATAGACAGCGTTTTATCCAATACGGCTCCGCTGACATTCTTTACCTTGATTGATAACTGATCGGATGTGTAACTCAGGACGCTGAAATCTAGTAGTGGTTTAGGGCCTGGGTTTTCTTGTGACATCTTCTTTTCCTCTGAGCCTTTTGCCTTTGTGCGGCCATTCACTCTTCGTTGAGTAGCACTAATCGTCCCTCAGTTGCGACTACGGGTTGATCGCTGAAATTTCTGAGATCGAATGGACCGACGGCGGCGGCAGTTTGGTTTGTGATGGGTCCGGAGAAGTTCCACTTGCCCTTGTCAACCGGAGGCGTAGGCAAAGCAATGCGATCAGCTTGCAGTAACACTGGGCCAACGCGAAACGAAGCTTCCATTTTCGCGACAGTCTTGTCCAATTCTGTATGCGCGAGGGTAATCGTCTTCGCCGGCACGATGCCACACGCTGCCTGCACCGAACCCCACGGGTCCATGAGCAGGGTTATCTCCTCGGGTGGTCCAAAACCGACGCGCAAGGGATCGCTCTTCTGTTTTCGAATGTAATCAGAGACGAGGTTGTCCGGCGGCTGCGTGGCGATAACGCTGTTGTAGTTACCACCTTTGAAGAAGCCGACCAGCCCGTCTTCAAGACTGTATGAATAGCCGAGATTCACACGAACTCGAAGAGCGTCAAGCGTGACGTCTCCGGTACCTTGACCCGGAGGACCGACAGATTGGGAAGGATTAGTCCACGCTTTGCCAAACAGCTCCAATCCGATAGTGGAGTTGACGAGTGCGAGTGGACGGCCAAATAGAACGAGGTCGCGACGCCCGGCAGCAGGGCGAATGCGTTGGACCCCAACCTCGATCAGGTTCAGCAGCTCGACGAGCTTGGGTTTGGTTGTGGGATTTATTTCGACAAGCGATTGAGCAAACGCCTGCAGCCGTTGATTACGAATGTTGTTTAGTGCAACGCCGCCGGCGCCACTTTCCCAGTTAACATGTGTGCCTCGTTTATCTTTGACGATGGCCAGATGGCCCATCAACTCGCCAACCCTATCGCAGAGCACCAGTGCCTGATCGAGCGAGTTATAAAAGATCCAACCGCAGATCGGACTGAGCGCTGGATCTTCGTTAGCACTGTCGGACATAGCAGCGAAGCGAAAATTGAGACGAATGGGCTGCAACACGCGCGGAGGCATTGCCACCACGGCTGAATCGTCATGCCAACGAATACGTGGATGAAACACTTGTCCCGAGGATCTGGTGCGCGCTGCGGTCAGGCCGAGCAAGTCTGCCGACTGACCGAAATCATCGATAAGCCACAGCTCATCTATTCGCAGCGCTCCTGCGCGTATCATCGAGAAGGGGATGGATGGCTGTAAAACAGGAGGCGCGAGGCGCTCGTCAATCAAGCCTCCATGTTCGGGCGCTTCGAGTTGTGCCTTGACGTCGCTTTCCAAAGGCTTCAGGTTTACCTCCGGATCAATCCACGGGCGCGTTGGGTCAGGAGTGATACGCGGCTGCGTAACGTCGCGAAGCAACAATGCCTGATGAAAACCACTCAACGCCTGGCCCATCAGTCCTGCACCGGCGAGATCTTTGAGCGTCTTGTCCCAGACGATCTCATAGCGCTGCAGAATTTCTAATACTGCCGGCGGGAAGGCCGAATCGGTACTGCCTTTCGCATGAAGCAGTTCACTCAACCTTGCGATCGGTTCGTTGAAAATTCGATTGTCAATGGGGGCCAGGAGGCTGCGACCTCGTACGGTATAGCCTCCTGTCGGAATCGACCTTTTATCCAATGGGACGAAGTCAGCGTCACGAAATTCCCAAACCTGCCCGAAGTCGTGCTCGGCGGTAGGCGTATGTGCTGTCGGAAACCACGTGATCTGCCAATCGATGAAAAGCGGCGACCACGGCTGTTGTACCCACACCTCCGCGAGCCGATGCGCCCGGATGTTCAAGGCGTTTGGCTTGCCGAATTTGATTAGATCGGTCGGATACGCGTCCGGGTCACCATCCCACGTTATGTCGTTCAGGAGTTGGTTGGTCCATTGTCGCCAGGAGGCTTCGGTAGAGAAGGGCCTATCCGGCAAAGATCTGTCGGCCAGATCGCGAATCGCTTGTTGGACGATCGAGGCTTCGTCAAGCAGCGCGGTCAGCAGTTCGGGGCAGGCAGGAAGTTTCTCTGCGGCGGCGGCGATCTCACTGACGCCTACGGCTGTGCGAAACGGTTTTGAGTTTTGGCCCACCTTGACTTCTGCCGCCGTGACGATCTCTTCAGGCAAACGGCACGGATGCTGGGCCGGAAATTGATGCTTGGTTGGCAAGCCGCAATTCTTGAGGACGACAACCGGATCGGCGGGTATCCAGAAGCGTGGTGCAGCGTCGTATTTGAGCTCCAGGAGCTCCTTCGGCGGGTTGCCCGGCAACTCCTCCGTGGGCAGTTTCTTCTTCAATTCCTCCTGCAGTGTTTGCACGCGACCGAGTGCCTGGTCGCACCTGGTACGAAGAGGCTTGAGGCGCTCAAGAATCTTCTCGCAGTCCGCTTTTTCGTCCGCCACCTCGCGCCGCATGCTATGCGACTTAGCACACACCTTCCACCATCGCGCGTACAGCTCTTGTTGCAAAGCAGCCAACTCGCGGCCAGCGGAGTCTGCGTCAGCCTGGGCTTGATTAAGTTCCTTGAGCTTGGCGAGGTGCTCATCCGTGGGCCGAATTGCAGTTTCTTTTGCAGTTTTGCCTGCTTCTGAAGGAAACACGGCTTCATTCGCAGATCCCGGACGTATGTACCAGATCTTGCCGCCCTCACGGGTCGCAAACCAATTCTGATGGACCGTCATATCGCGCGGTGCGACATTCCAACTTCTAACAAGCGTTTCAGCCTGGCGATAGAAAACGGCTTCCAGAGCTTTCCACAGGTTCGGCTGCTCTTTCTCGAGGCTCATTACCTCCTGCTCACCGCTATACTCACTCGACACCAACGAAACCAGAGCATCTTCTGCGTTGTTGCCGACACCGACCTTAATAGGCGGCCGCGTCTGCCGCAGCACACCTCCAACTGACGGCGCACCTGGGTAACCGAGTATCGTTCCTTTATATGTAGCCGCGCTCCAATAGTTGATATGTGCGACCATGCCATGAAAGACCGAGCGCCGCTTGAGCAGATCGACCGGCCCCGACGACGATTTCGCATCTATAAACCAGCCTGGCGGATCGATCAGCCAGCCCAGCAAACGCTCGCTGCCGTCACGCTTTTCAATCACTTTGGCAGCAGGCGCCGAGAGTGGTTCGTTCTTCGCATCGCGATACCACCCGATCAAGGAGTAAGTAAGTGTGGTTCCTTCGGGAACTTTTCCTTCGCGGTCTGGTTGGCGAAGATCCTCGAGCGTGTCGTGCCAGGAGAAGATATTACGATTCTCGGGAATGAACGCGGTGAACGTTGGTGAACCGGTGGACGCGTTGCCAAGGGCGGTAATCGTCGTTCGCTTTCCCAGGAAATTGGCGTTGGCAAACTCTTCCAGAGGAACCACTTTACCTACGCGTTTAGCTTCATATTGGTTATCACTGTCGAAGAGAAGACTAGCGCCTGGACCAGTCTCGCTTTCCACCACGCTACCATCCACAAACCACGCTTTTGTTTT
>DASQKG010000515.1:0-16306 GCA_035630655.1 Pyrinomonadaceae bacterium | reverse complement strand
CGCTTCATGCCTCATACTGGCATGCGCGAAACCCAGCCGCTTCAAAGCGGACACTTCATGTGCTAATTGAACCGGACATATGATGTGCTAACGACAGATGCGTTGACATCGCCCGTCCGTGGGCTTATCGTGTCCATCATTGGACATGCTTCGCACCCGCCCGCGAGAGCCTGCTGCTCGCGAGCCTTACTAGAGAGCCGAAGGAGGACCCTCATGGCCGACAAGGACGCCGAAAGGTTGAAAGGCTACATCGTCATCGCGTTGACAGCGAGCACCGGCAAGAAATATGAGGACTGTAAAGTGATCCCACATGGCGATGTCTATCCTGCAATCTACAGCCAAGTCTTCGGGCCGGCGAGCCAGAAGGATTGCGAGAAGTGGACGGCTGCCAACTGTGGCAAGTCAGACAAGGCGACAATCTAGGGTCGGCGAAGTGCGGACGCGTCCGCCCTAGCAAAAAGGCGTGCAGCGGCGAGGACTAGCAAGCCGGTCCTGTTACCTTATGACTTACCCGACTAGAGCGCCGCTCGCAATTGTTGTAAGAAACCGAGCATTTCTGTGGTTGGCGCCAAAAACAAGTTGCGAAGAGTGTCAACTGTGGGGAGCATTAATCCTTAAATAGCTCCGACGAGGCTGTCACCCGCGAAGGTGGCCTCCGGTTTTCTACCTGATAGTGAACCTCAGGAAGAGTCTTCTGGGAGACCCTGCCGCCTCGTGGTTTACGGAAGCCCCGCTTCGACTGCCGGACTAAAGAGCACTTCTCGCAACTGTTGGACGAAACTGGGCGTCTCTGTCGTTGGCTTCAAAAAAGTTGCGAAGCGTGTCCACGGTGGGGAGCACTAATACCTTATTAGACCGAAGAAGAGGCTGCCCACAAAAGTGGCCTCAAAATTTTCCCGCTGACCTCACTAACAATGACGCTTATCTTCCATATAGATCGATAGTAGGTTCCTGGCGAACCTGTGGTAAGGGCAAACATGAGGAGTAGTTCGCCTTTACCTACAACGTAAATTGGCTGGTCCTAAAAGCGTGGATTTTGCGTCCGCTTCTATGCTAGCTCAACCTCAACCTTGCGCCCTCTTTAATTCATCTCTTATTGGACGTTTTCTAAACCTAATGGTTTCTCTCCGGTCTTAAAGGAAGGTCGCTCGTTTTAAGAACACTAGCCACCGGCAGTTAATACTGCAAACGTGTCTGGTAACGTGACGAGTCTCGCGCTCTAACCAATTCTGTCCGGTTGGAATGAATTAAACGCTGATCAGGGTGCGGACAACCGCAGCAAATCACTTTTGAGGAGGAAACCATGAGGCTAAAACTGCTTGCGATAGTCGTCACAGCACTGAGTTGTTGTGGACTTGTGCTTGACGATTTGTCATTGGCTAACCACCAGCCGCCACAAGGCAGACAAACTCTTTCCGTTAGCAGATCGGCAATGCTGCGGAGATTACGCCACACAGATGGCAGGCTTATTACTAACGTCTACGATGGATTCGAGTTGTACTACACTACTCGGTCCCAGACGCGATCGGCTTCAGCAACACCCGAGAAAACGAAGGGCTTGACAACCTCGCCCGAAGGCGTGACGGTCAATGAAAACACCACGACCGCAGTGGTGCTCACATCGGACAAAGCGCTGGAGATTACGAGTTATTTTACCTTCAACGAGAATATCAAGCTGTTGATTATCCAGCGGACGTTTCGCAATGTCTCAACGAAACCTGTGACGTTGCGTGCGGTACGGCAATATGTTGATCCAAAGCTGAGCCGTGAACCCCCAGTTAGTCGGAATGGCACCCCAATTTTACCTTCGCCACTTCTGGCAGGCCTCTCAAGTGGCTCGGATGAATGTCATATGGTGGACTCTAAGTGTCGAAGGCCGCCGCCGCCCTGCCCCCCTTACTGTGATTCGAGCTTTAGCACTAATTCTCCATTTCGCGCGAGGTTGAATCCATCACCGAACCGCAACACTCTTAGTTGGTTCAACCAAATCAAGTTAAATCCCAAACATGACAAACGGGCCGCGGGCGCGGCGTACATTGTTACTCATGTATTTTTGAAATAGGTCTGGAATTGGGTCAGCAGCAAGTGTATAGTTCCGCCTCATTTTTGCGCGTGCCTTACGACTTGAAACGCAAATGGACTTTTTAGGCAAAGCCGCTTCAAGTCTCACATTACCTCCACCGCAGCCTCTGGCGGTGACTTCCGAGAAGATGCGTGATGCGCTCTAAGAAGTTTCGATCAGCGGGCGTGCTGGTCTTGATACTCATCGCGTGGAGCGATTCATTCAGTCAAAAAGATCCCGGTCTTTCCACGCCAAATGAGCACCACACTCAGATCGCACGCCTGTTGGCCCAATCAAACTATGATCAGGTCATATTGGAAAGCAGAGTTCTGATTGATCGATGGCCCGAACACCATCAGGCCTATATCGCCCTCGCTAAAGCTTCGGCGAAAGTTGGTCAGTTGGAGCAAGCGCGTGCCTGGTTTGAATCGTTACTCGCGCGAATGCCGTCCCAACCGATGGCGTATGCAGGACTCGCCGCGATCTCTGAGGGGACGCGGGATTACGCCGGCGCTGTTCAAAACTATCAGAAATGTCTGGCCCAACGACCCGATGCTGAGGCTGTGGCAGTGCTTATGGCATTCGCCTATGTACGTCTTAAGCAGGGTGCCGAGGGCGAAGCATACTTTAAATCATTGATTGCGGCTCGCGCTGACAGTCTCGCCGGGCGCCATGGCCTGGCGTGGCTTTACAGTCTCGTAAAACGTCACGCCGAGGCGCTCGCCGAATTCCAGCAACTCATTACACTGCAACCGCGGAATACGCTGGCCCACTCGAACAAGGCGTTGACTCTATTGAGCGCCGACCGCACTGGTGAGGCCGTCGAGGCGTTCCAAATCTGTTTGCGCTTACAGGAATCCAACCCCGATGACGAGCTGGAACTAATCGCCAGGAGCCGGCTTGGTTACATTTACCTCGTCATGGGAAATTACCCAGCGGCTCTGAAGAACCTCGAGCGAGTGCTCGAACTGGCGCGAGCCTTCCACAGCTTGAGCCATAAGGAAACGGCTTTAGCGCATCTCGGTTCGGTTCATTACCGTCAAAACGATTACATCAAAACGGAGGAATACTGGCGCCGGGCACTAGAGGTGTCGAAAACTATTGCTGCGAAGAACAGCAGAGAGACAACCTTTCCACAAAATCATCTCGGCAATCTTGGCGACGTTTATTACCATCTCGGAGACATTGCCGCCGCCAAGCAGGCCTACTCGGAATCGCTCAAGCTCTCGATCGAAGTCAAAGACGAACGCAATCAATCAAGCGTACTGAATGCCCTGGGTGATTTGTATGTCGCACAGGCTGATTTCAATCAAGCCCAACCGATCTACGTACAGGCACTGGCGCTGGGCGTGAAGCTGGATAACCTCGGCAATCAGGTTGGAGCTTTGTTGGGCCTCGCCGCTTTGCACCGCCGGCTGGGAAATTACCAATTAGCGACCGAGTATGCGCAACGAGTGCTGACGCTGTTGGAAGGACAGACCAGTCCAATGTTGCGGGGCCAGGCATTGAACAGCCTGGGATTGTCGCATCTTCGCTTCAACAAGTTCCCGGAAGCTCTTGCAGCTTTCCAGAAAACACTTGCAATTGATGCGGACACGATTGGCCCGCATATCCGTTGGACTGCTCACGCCGGCGCGGCCAGGGCTTATGTCCAAAGCGCGCAGCGTGACAAGGCACGCGAGCACTACCTCAAAGCGATCGACCTGATCGAGAAAGTTCGCGCCGGACTCGGCGGCGATGAAGCCAAGGCGGGGTTCTTGCAAGACAAGATCGAGATCTACAAAGAACACATCGCGTTGCTACTCGATCTGCATCGGCTGGATGGCAAATCGCATCATGGCACAGATGCCTTTCATTACAACGAACGTGCCCGCGCCCGCGCTTTTTTCGATCGACTAGCAGAAACAAAGATCGATCCGGAACAGGACATTGCGCCCGACCTGTTGAAGCAGAAACGAGAGTTGCATACGCGCATAAATAAGTTGACCGCTCAGTTGATCAAAGAACGCTCGAGTGAAACGAGCAGGCAGGATCAAGTATTAATCGGCACGTTGAAAGAGCGGTTGGACCAGGCGGATAAGGAGTTGAGTGATTGGCTGCGGGAATTGCGGCGGCGCAATCCACGATATGCGTCCTTGCAATACCCTGAACCGGTCACGCTTGCCGCGACCCAGCGCCTGCTCGATGATCAGACAATCTTGCTAAGCTATTCGCTGGCTGAACCGGCATCATTTCTGTTTGTCATTACCAATAATAATTTTCAGGTGAAACGACTGCCGTCAGAGACGTTGCTCAACAAGCGCGTGCAGGACCTGCTGGCAGCCATCACCAACAAAAACAATCCCGCGACGGAGCGATATCGTCTTGAAGCTATTCGGCTGTCGCAGGATTTGTTGCCGGACGGCAGATTGCTCGCCGGCAAGAAAGCGTTGGTGATTGTAGCAGATGGAGCATTGCATAGATTGCCGTTCGAGGTTTTGTTTCGGCCGGGCACGTCGGCGTCCGGCGATTTGCGTCGTTGGCCATACCTGATTCAGAAATTTGCCGTGAGTTACGTGCCTTCGGCGAGTGTCTTAGCTGAGTTGCAGAACCAGGCGCGCGAAATGGCGCCCAAGGGTTTTATCGCATTCGGCGATCCGCTTTACGACCACTCTGCCAATGCAACTCTCCGCCTTACGAATGCCGGAGACCGGCTGAACCTGCAACGACTTCCTTACAGCCGCACCGAAATCGACGGTATTGCGCGCCTCTTTCCCAAAGATGACTACGATCTTTTCTTCGGTGCGGAGGCGAGCGAGGAAAATGTCAAAGCTCCGGGACGATTGAGTCGTTATCGGATGGTCCACTTCTCAACTCATGGTTACGTCAATGAAGCTAGACCACGCTTTTCCGGTCTGCTGCTCTCGCTTCCAACCAGCGAGTCGCCGTCGGCCATTCGCAATCTACAATCGGAGGATGGAGTCTTGTCGGCTTATGAGATTTTCGACCTGAAGCTGAAGGCCGATCTCGTTGTGCTCTCTGCGTGCGAAACGGGCCTTGGTAAAGAGATCAGAGGGGAAGGATTGATGAGCCTGATGCGGGCGTTTATGTATGCCGGCACGCCTTCAGTTTTGGTCAGTTTATGGAATGTCAACGACGAGACCGCTGCCGATTTGATGATTCGTTTTTATCGTCACTTGAAAACGCCGGGCACCAGGAAGAACGAGGCTTTGCGCCTCGCGCAGTTGGAGACAATTGAAGACAACGGTTTTGCTTTTTTCTGGGCGCCTTTCGTGCTGATAGGTAAGCCTTAGTAATCTCAGGTTGGACCAGTGACCAGGAGCACGTGTTCGCCAATCTGCGTGCTGGCATTTTCGTGTTGGCCCAAAAGCCGGAGCCGGTATTTGCCGGGACCCAACGCTCCGCGATTCAGCCGGAAACGCAATACTCTATCGACACCTTTCGGTCGTAGCCTTTGGAACTTCCGCACGATTCTCCCATCTTGATCGACTAGATCGATTTCATATTCGTTGAATGCGCCCGGTTTGCTAATCAGCAAGCGCACCTCCGCCGCCGTGCTTAATTTCAATTGCAGTTCTTCGGTGGAGCCGCGATCGGACGACAGAGTGAATGCGAAAACTCGAGTGTCGTCGCCCGGCGGCCGCGCGTCCGCCAGTAAGTCCTGGAGTTGATCACGTGAGGCTTCTGCCGCCAGGCGTTGCTCGCGCTCTCGTTTTAGTTGGTCCGCAGTGCTTTCGGTGAGTTGTGCGAGGCGCTGTTCGAGATCTTGTTGTTTGCGCTCCAACTCGGCGGCCATTTCCTGAGATTGTCGCCGCTCTTGCCACAAACTCCACGCCAGCCACCCGATCGCACCCAGAGAAATCAGAAGACTGGCAGCCATTGCCAGTGTAAGGCGCGAATCCAGAAAGAACTTCTTGCTGCGTGCGTGTTCAAAATCGCTTTCTGTTGACGAGAGGTTCACGCGCTCCCAGAATAATTGCCACTGCTGGTCCATCTCAGCGATAGTGACGTTTTCCTCATCCGTGCGTGCTGGTTCCAGAAAGTCGCTGAGACTCCGAAAAAGAGCGATGCACTCGGCGCAGGTGATCAGATGGACTTGTATTTCTTCGCGTTCAGCCTCAGACAGTTCGCCACGGTAATAGGCAAACATTCTCGACTCGTTCAGATGCGGACCGTCCTGATTGCTCTGATCGCGATTGGCAACTTTCATATAAATGCGAAATTCGTCCCCGTGCGTCATTACAATCTCCTGAGCTTCAGACCTCGATTTCTCCAAAGTAGGAACTCAACTGCGTGCGCAGCGCGTTCCGCGCCTGATGCAGATGTGCTTTGACTGTATTGACGGAAATACCCATCAATCTGGCAATCTCAACGTGCGACAATTCATGAACTACTCGCAACTGCACACAGCGGTTCATCTGTGGGGGCAGATGTCGCATTGCACCCTGGAGTTTCTCAAGCCGCTCATGTTCCAGGGCAATCCCGAGAGGATCGGCACCCTCGTCAGGAATCAGCGCCGCCAATGAAGGACGTTCGTCAGTCTCGACGCCGGCGTCCAGAGGCAGAAGGGTAGCGGAGCGCTTTTGCGCTCTCCGCTTTTCGATCAGATTACACCAGACATTATGAGCTATAGCGAAGAGCCAGCTTTCAAACTGCTCTTCCTGACGCAAGTCCCCCAGTCCTTTATAGACAAAAACAAACGTGTCCTGGGTGAGGTCGCCAGAATCTTCAGCGTCAAATCCCTTGCGGCGAAAGAAGCGAAATATCTGTGCGTAGTGATGTTCGAAGAGCCAATGGAAGTTTTCCTCGACATTCAGCCCTTTTTTTATCTCGCGAATTGACTCAACAGAGTCTTTGGCAGTGGGGGCCACGGTCCGGAATTATAACAGTCATTTTCCGCCCGCCCCATCATTCACTGACGCACCAAAAATAGTTCGACGGCGGCTAAACCTTCTCGCGCAGACTCTGACTAATACTCATATCAGAAACAAATCAACCATCTATGGAGGTAAACCTGCCAGCAGGATACATCGCATTGAAAGACACAGAAGTTTGACTTAGCACCCACTCAGACTAAGCAGTCCAACACGAAAGGATGAATTAAGATGGCTAGTCCCAACATTAGCGTTATCATAGAGCCCGAAGAGTCGGGCCGGATCGTCTACCTCGCGATGGCGCCGAAGACCAGCGGCGCAGCGCGCAAGGGCCAACTCTCCCTGAAGCTGATCGTTACCAACAACGAGACGGCTTCCGTCAAGGTTACCAAGGTTAGGCTGACCTTCCAGGGCAGTCCTGCGGTGAACGCTGCGTCCTACTCACCAAACCTCACCGTCGCCGCCGGGACCACTGCCCAGTGGTTTTTCCAGCCGGCTGACTCCGTCCTGCTGCCGCAGCCAGCGCCGCCTAAGGTGAAAGTCGAAGTGACGGGTCAAGGGTTCACGGATCCGTGGACGGCGACCTACGACCTTGCGCCTCATGTGAGCCCGGTGACGGGCGGGAGCTTCCTGTTTCCAGCGCGAGCTAGCGATTTTCGCGTGGGTGAATACTGGACCGGGCGTGGTGCCGGCCACGCCTCTGCAGGGGACGGCAGCCAGCTCTTCGCCTACGACATGGGCATCGTCGGCTGGGACACCACCAAGAAGGCCTGGGCCGAGGTGTTTCCCGGCAAGAAGGGGGACAAGAACGATCACTACCGTATCTGGGGCAAGCCGCTCTATGCGATGGCCGACGGCGTCGTACGCTCGTTCCTCAATGCAATGAACGACAATACAACCATGGGAACCCAGACGCCGACGCCGAGCCCGGTCGAGGGCAATCATTTCTGGATCCAGCACGGCGACGAAGTTGTTGTCTATGCGCACTTCAAGAAGGGATCGTTGAACCCAGCTTTCATGTCGGTCGGTGCCACAGTGAAGGCTGGAGACTTCCTGGGCGTGGCAGGAAACAGCGGCAACTCAACGAACCCGCATCTCCATATTCATTCCATCGAGGCTACTCAGCCATGGGCAGGACCACTGCGACCGCTGCCCTTTCGCAACACCTGGGTCGTGGAGCGGACGGCGCTGGCGCCGCCCAGCCCCTCTGGTCCGTGGTTTCGTTGCCAGGGCCACGGCTGCGCCAAGACCGAGATGGCTCTCTGGCCAGCCGCCACCGCGCCCGCGTGGTATCCGCCAGGCTGGGCGGAACTGACGCGCTTCGGCATCCCGGCTGACTCCTACCAGACGGAGTTCGAGCGCATCGTGACGTCCGGCTATCGTCTCGTATGGATCGACGGCTACGAGGTAGACGGCAAGACATTCTTCAACGTCATCCTCCGCGCTGCCGACGGCGTACCCTGGGTGGCCCGGCACGGCCTCACGGCATCACAGTATCAAGCGGAGTTCAATCAGTGGGTCGGACAGGGCTACCGGTTGAAACATATCGAGACCTATGTGCAGGGCGGAGCTGTCCGCTATGCGGCCATCTTCATCAAGAAATCGGGTCCGGCATTCCTCGCCTACCACGGCAAGAACGCCACAGAACACCAGCAGACTTTCGATAGTCTCACGGGCCAGGGTTGGGTTCCCGTGAACATCTCGGTCGTTTCTCCGAACGGACAGCGCACTCACGCGGCACTTTATGAGAAGCTAGACGCTGGCACATTCTGGACAAAGAACTTCATGACCGCTAGCGAGTACCAAACGGAGTTCGATGCCAACGTTCAGTCGGGCCGGAAGCTCGTATATCTCAATGCCTACCGCCATGGCTCGAGTACACGGTTCACCGCCATCTGGCACCAGAAGGCACCCGCACCATTCTTGGCGCACCACGGTTTGACTGGACCGCAATTCCAAGCGGCCTTCGATTCAAACCTCGCCAGCGGGTTTCTGACACGAGCGATCGCCGGCTACGAGGCGTCCGGTACGGCACGGTTCGCCGCGTACTGGTCGAAGTGAGCCCGCTGAGAACTGCCCGTATGGCTCATATTGAGACGGAGGGCAATTGTTGAAAGAAACTCTGCATTTCCGTCGTGGACGTCAAAAGCAAGTTGCGAAGAGTGTCCACTGTGGGGAGCCAAATTTCTGAAGAACGGTCACCTGTTAATGGTGGCCGTTTCATTTTTTCCGTTTATGATTTGTCGTACACATTGGGAAGGCCTTCATCCAGTGACTCAACCAGCAATCTTTATTTCGTTTACGGTCCACGACTTCCGAAACCTTTAGAAGTCCAAAGTACATTCTCATCTCGTTCGTTGGTGCGGTAGGCGGCAAGAGTGGGAGCCAAACTCGTCCAACGTGAAAAGCGACCGCTCGGTGTACTTCTCTCTTGGCTCTCCCGCCCAACTGTAATAGCGTTGACACATCATTTCCATAGGTCTAGTCTCTTGGTTAACTCACACAGTGAGATGTAAGCACCTTCATCAGAACAGCTTGCACGCTAAAACGCAGGAGGGCATTAACCAGTGTCAACCTCACACGCTCCATCGCTTCTGACTACCAATAAGATTCTCAATGCTCTGTCACGAAAAGACTATCCGGCTCTGTTTGCCAATCTGCAACGCGTCCATTTTCCGCGAGGCAAAGTGCTGTATGAGCTTGGAGAGCGAATTGACTACAACTTCTTTGTGATGAGTGGAATGATCTCAGTACTGGCGATCACCGAAGATGGTTCTACTACCGAAATATGCATGATTGGAAACGAGGGGGTAGCAGGAGTTTCCGCGCTCCTGGGAGTTAACGAAGCTCCTTACCGAATGGAAGTCCAAATTCCCGGCAACGGTATGCGAATTAGGACAACGGTCCTCATCGAAGAGTTTGGTCGGGACGGGTTACTTCGCGATTTGACTATGCGCTACACACATTCACTGATCTTACAGATTTCTCAGTCGGCTGCTTGCAACCGCTTCCACTCGATCCAGCAGAGGTTGTGTCGCTGGTTGCTGGTAGCTCGCGACCGCGTGAAGTCAGACACGCTACATCTGACTCAGGAAGCGCTATCTCACATGCTGGGAGCGAATCGCACGAATGTCACCGCCGCAGCTCAAATTCTAAAGTCGGCAGGACTAATCGAATATAGTCGTGGTAGTATCCGGATTCTCGATCGTAATGAACTCCAAAGCGCTGCTTGCGAGTGTTATCACGCGGTAAATGCACATCTCGGCTATTCTCACGCGGCGTAGACTAGCAAAAAACTTTTTTTCAGGTTTTGTCGTTTGCGCGACAGACATGCGCTGAGCGCTCGTGTATTTTACGTGGCGATAACGGCGCATTTGGATGTAAGTGGGTCATAGGTCCTGCCAGATTCAGACTCCCGATTGTCCACCCCTTAGATAACTTCCGATCCAATAGGAGAATTGCAAATGAATCATGTTTCACGCGTTCGTACTCTGTCTAGTCTCAAAGCAATAGCCTCAGTGAAATCAATCTACACTATCGCTTTTGCTTTGCTCTTGACCAGTGGGATTCTGGTCGCTTTCCCGCCAACCAGCACGTTAGCGGCTGCCTGCTCGGCTACCTGCGGCCAAGGCGAAACGATAAGTATTGCAGGAGCAAGTAGCTGCTCGTGCACAGATAATCAGGGATGTACTTGGACGATTAATGGAAAGAACTACGCCGCTACGTGCGGAGTTCAGCCGGTATACAACAGCGATTAGCCTTCGACGCGGCAGTAATAAGGCCGGGATGGTCCCTGCTTCATTCTTTACCGAGGCAGGGATCTTTCAATTTTCACAGAACCCAACTGTGTTCAATAAGTCGTAGAACACAAACGTGAAAAATGCATATAGAAGAATGCATACAAAGGAAATAAGGCGGCAATGAAAAATACCATTCAACACATCAGCAGATTGTGCATCGCGTTGGTACTCGCTCACGGCTTGTCTGTGGCGCAAGGGATCAAAACTATGAAGCCGGCCGGCAACGGCGAAGCGAGGAAAATTTCAAGTGCCGAGCAAGAGCAAGAGATGCAAGGGGAGCTACTCAAGTCGCTGCGAGTGTCCACGCTTATCCGGACTATCGACAGTATCAAAAAGATCGACGAACCGGCTTTGCGCATTTCAGCACGCAATGAGATCTTGAAATATCTCACTTTGGACACAGCTCTGTCTGAGGATAATCAAACTCTGGCAAGTATCATCGCGGGAGATGCGTTGGCGGATTTTAGCAAACACGCCGAGGAGATCATGCCTTCGCTGGGCGAGTATCTTTTCAGTAATTTGTCAGTCTGGATCAGAAAATATCAGCCAGCCCTTAGCGAAAAAGTCGAGGCTCTGGAAAAAACCAGGATGAAGGGGAAAGACTCCCAGAGCATTCGGGCCCAAATGGCGCTTCCCGGGGGTGATGTGCAGGCAGCGCGGCGAATTACGCAATCCCTGGAGGAGGGGAAAGACATATCTGTCCTGATTCTGTACTTGAACGAACTAATAGCTGGTAACTCTCCAGAGGTTGGGCCGTTGCTGTCGAAGATTGTTGAGATGGCGGCGCAAGGACGGCTCTCATTCGCGACCTTACTTTCTGTTAGCGATCTCTATTTAGGACCTCACACTCCGCTCGTATTGAAGAAGAGATTTTTGGCAACGGTCGTTGCTCGGACGCAGCCGTTTAACCTGGACAAAGAGCCGGCGTCGCAAAGCGCTTATTCTCTATTGACCAATCTCCTTCCTGCTATTCAGGAAGTAATGCCAGAGCTGTACAGCCAGGCGGTAAACCAGCGCCTCGTGATCTATGGCTCCTTCAACAGAGAACAAGTGGCGGATGAAGAGCGCAGCAGACGACTCAGCGACGGCACTCTCTCCGCCGAAGATCTGATCGCCGAAGCAGAGGAAACAAAGTCGAAGTTAAAACGAAATGAATTGCTGGCCCAGGCGGCGCAACTGGCCATGGAGGGCAAGAGGTTTCCTGTATGCCTCGAAGCTGTAGGCAGGCTGGATCTTGATGCCCCCGGAATATCGCCTGATTTTTGGAGAAACTGGAATGACCAGTTTCTCAGAGGTTATGTAAAAGCTGTCTTAGCGGAAAAGAAGCCTGAGCTGGCCGAGCAGGGCACGGGACGCGTTGACGCGCCCTACGCGAGAGTTCAGTCCCTCGTAATGGTTATTCAGTATTGGAGAAAGGCCGGCGATAACGACTCTGCTCGGCGCCTGTTAACGCAGGGGAGGAAGGCAGCAAACTCGGCAACGGACTACGTTGAACGAGCCAAAGCTTTTCTCTTATTGAGTGCTGTCTCTAATCAGGGCGATAGCTCTGAAAAAATGGAACTGCTGGAATCCGCCATCAAAGCCTTGAACAGCGTGTCCATGCCAGAGCGCGGAGATGATTTGAGACCCTACCAGACTTATGTGTGGAAGTTGAATGGCGCCGAATATCAAGTTAGCGCGCAATTCAAGGACTTGACCAAGAATGGTAATGAAGAGGCGCTGACTCTGGTGGAAAGGATCAATAAGCCCGAGTCGAGGACTTTCGCTCTGCTAGGAATTCTTCAGGGAATGCATGATCTTTCCCGATCAAAAAGAGGTTAATAAGCTCGATCACCTTGTCGGTGGCCGGTCAAGTGTGCTTTTACCAAAGGCATTTAGGGGAAACGAAATGAATAAAGTGTTGAGAAGTAGATTTCCTTCCAGAAGTTCCTGGTTAACGGGACTTTTGATCGTGGGTTTGATCTTAGTCAACCTGTTGTTAGTCAGACAAAACTTCGCCATGCGGCGGGAGTTGACCGCTCGGGCGGACGCGGTTGACCCAGCCGCGAAGTCGTTGAAAGAAGGGGAACTCGTCACCTCGCTTGCCGGCTCGGACATCAATGGGCGACCGTATGAGCTGAACTACAGCAAAGATGGGCGCAAGCATTTGCTCTTTTTTTTCTCGCCAAGTTGCCGTTACTGCGTGCAGCAGGCCCCGCTCTGGCGAGATATGCTGAGCAGAGTGGATAGTAGCCGGATCGAAGTATTGGGTCTTCTCAGTGACAAGGAGGACAAGAAGGCTGTATTCACTCACGCCGACGAGTTGGGCTACTTCAAGACCAGGACGCCGATGCCGCTTCTATTTGTGGGTAACGAATCACTTGCGCGTTACAAGCTGATAGCCACGCCGACGACGTTACTGGTTAGCAGCGCCGGGAACGTGGAACGTGTTTGGGTAGGCAAGTGGGACGAGAACAAAATGAATGAAGTAGCCGCCGCTTTGAAATGAAACTCGAAGCGCGGCGGGGCGTGTGAGATATTGGCTGTGAAAATACTTTATGCTCTGGCTCTGGCGTTGGTTTTAGTTAGTGGAATTCTGCTTGTTTTCCCGCCGAAGATTACGTTGGCGGCCAACTGTTCAGCCAAGTGTGACACCGGGGAGGTCCTGAGCATTAAGGAAGCAAGTTGGTGTTCCTGCATGGACAATGTTGGGTGTGTCTGGCGGCGAGACGGCAAGGACCACGTTAAGAAGTTCTCAGGGGCCGATCTTTGCATTGCTGCGTTGGCGTGGAAAGATCGTTAACTAATGGGGGTGCTAGTGATGAAGAACCGATCGATTTTTTTGGTTGTTCTGCTCGCTATTGTTGCATTTGCGGCTGGCTTCAGTGCGGCAGGACGACAAAGATTTGAATACCAGGAAACCTGCCTAAGCAAAGACCTAAACGAATTGGGAGCAAATGGCTGGGAACTTGTCTCGGCGACCAATCAAAGTAACGACGTAAAATGTTTCTTCCTAAAGCGGTCAAGGTGAAGAATTCGTCTGATAAGCCGCAGGCTAGCGCGTTTGCGACCGTTCATTGTTAGGTCTCGATTTCGGTGTGTTCGATTGTCGTACCTGGCTACGACGAAAAAACTGCGCCCAGCGCGGCAATAGCTTTCTTGGGCCATCCCAGCGCATCTGGGTGATCAACTCGCGCCCGCACCAGTCAATGACTTCACCTCAAAAAAGAGGCATTGCAACAATTCACTCTTCAAGTAACCAATGCCCACCGTTGTTCAGGTTCTCACCAGGTGCATGGCAAAGGTTGCGAAGAGTGTCCACTGTGGGGAGCCAACTCTAAAGAGAAAGTCGTCGAACCCCATGCGGCGGCCTTTTCTCTTTGCTGGAAAGATTAGTAACAGCGACCACATCAAACGGCCGGTGCGGTCCTTGACAGTCGAGTTCTAATGGCCTACCTCATGTTCAATAAGTAGCCAGAAAAATCCTTGACTTTCATGAAGGAGACGGAATAGTGTGCGACCGTTTCCCATAAGGCTGAATTCTCACGAGTCCCTGATCTTGCATGCGTCCAATAGGGCATTCCCTAATGCTGCTTTAAAGGCAATATGACTTCCCCGGTTGTGGAAGGTCCATCGGCCAGTGAACGGATATGACTCGTTTCCTTAACTACATTGGAGTCGCCGCCTACTGCTCGGTGTTCAGCGCCATTGCGATTGCTCATTCCGGGGGCGCCATAGTCGCGGGATCCATCACAGACCAAACCGGGGCCGTTGTAGTCAATGCCGAGGTCCAAATTCTGAATATAGCCAGCGGCCAGCCGCGACAGACGAAGACTGATTCGTCCGGCAGATATGAATTAGCCGGCCTGCCCGTTGGTTCCTATCGGCTTTCTGTGGTTAGCGAAGGTTTCGCCGTTGCGGCGCGAGGGATCACTCTGCGTGGTAACAGGGAGTACCGGGAAGACTTTTCGCTGGTGCCGGGCATTATCGAAAGCCGTATTACGGTGACGGCCGGTAAGGGCAGCGCCCGAGTCGCGGCTGAGACTCCGCAGAGCGTCACCGTAACTGATCAATCGCAAATCGAAGAGCGGCGTCCGTCATCAACATTTCGAGCCATCGACAAAGCGCCAAACCTCACGCCCGTCATTGCCAATCCGGCACTGGAACGGCCGCGCCTGCGCGGTCTTGCCTCAAACAGGCTTTTGATCATTCTCGATGGTGAGCGACTCAATAACATGCGCAGCGATCCTACCTCGGGCGTGTCCCCGAGCGTGGTGGATGTGACACAGTTGGAGTCGGCCGAGGTACTCAGCGGCGCGGGATCGAGCCTGTATGGCTCGGACGCTATGGCGGGAGTGATTAACTTGATAACCACGAGCCCGGATCGTAGCGATTCCCTTAACCACCTCGGCGCGCGTTTCAATGGCGACTTCCGCAGCAACGGTCGGTTCCGTCGCGGCGCCGCTACAATCAATTGGAGCAGTCCCACCTTCGCCTTGCGCCTGGGGGGATCACTCTTCCGCGGAACCAACTACCATGCCGGCGATCAATCCATCTCCCTCGGCGAGGTCGTGCGACTGGGCAACCTGGCCACAGATTTGGGGAATGTCATCGGCAACAGCGTCGCGCGCACCTATGCGGTCTGGAGCTTGCCCGCGCGCGCCGAGGTCCCTAACGGTCAAGCACACGGATTTAATGACCATCTTGATCTGTGGGTTTTCCCAGGAAAGAATCAAAGCCTTCGCTATCGTCAGTTGAATAGCCAACACAAGAATTTGGGCTTCTCATTTATTGCGCCACCATTCGATCAGCGAACGCAGTTCAACGGCTTTCGGCGCTTGGATAAGAATGGTCTCCGGTACGAAGGCCGTGAACTGAAAACGTGGTTGCCCCGCGTCGCGGCGGGCTTTTACCGGCAAAAATACTCCTTCCCGGATGGCACCATTACTTCTCCAATTGCCTTCGGAAGCAGTTGGACACTCGTGCCCGATCCCAGCGCGCCGCAGAACATGTTGGCCGTACTCACTGGCAATCGTTCGTCCTTTACCAGAGCGAGTTTCACGGACAACAAGAATTCCATTACGACCTACGCACTGGATGCGCAGGCCACGTTCGCGCCGTTTGTTGGCACATTGCTCACCACGGGCCTCGGATACTTTCGCGATTCATCGGCCGATGAGTTCTCGCGCACCGATTTCGTCTCACCGTTCAATGTCATTAGCAGCCGGGCAAGCAATCCGGATTCTGTTTATCGTAACTGGGGCTGGTTCAACTTGATCGAGTATGAGCCGGCGCGTTGGCTGCGGCTAACGGGCGGCTGGCGCGTTGACAACTGGCGCACCGAAGCACGTGTGACACCCGGCTTCCCGCTCGGCGTTGAGTCAACGCTACTCGATTCTTCCTTTTCGGAGCTAGTGGCTAATCCCGGTCCAATCAACACTGTGGGAGCAGCCGGAATAATTGATCTAATCAGTGGCACCAAAGGCATCGACACCAATCGCACCGTCGTAACCGGCAATGCCGGTGTCGTCTTGCGTCTCCCCCAGGGCATCAACCCATATTTTCGTTTCGGAAACAGTTATCGCGAGCCC
>DASQKG010000514.1:0-9842 GCA_035630655.1 Pyrinomonadaceae bacterium | reverse complement strand
CAAAGGGAATGGGCCGGTGCCACGCCCATCTTTATTTCTGAGTCGCTCAAAAGCTCGGAACCAAACAGTGAGAGGCGGGAATGAGTGGTCTACGGGTGCAGGGCGCCAAAGTCGACGCATCAGCGCGGCAGCTGTACGGGTTGCTTCTGGTCCGTCTTGTAACGTGAAGAGTGGTGTACCGGGAACTACCCGCTCCATCAGTAATATGCCGCGTAGGTCGTCTTGCTCTAGCAGCCGCGCAGCGCCAACCCCATCGAACAGTATGAGGGCTGCCATTTCCGTTAATGACTCGGCGCAAACAACCCCGAGCTTGAGGACTATTGAGGTCCCGTCCGTCCTTCTCCCGGGGAAAACGAGATTGTAGGAAAGGTTCTCAAAGGGCTGGTCCAATTCCAGAGACCAGCGGGCGCGGCACTCCGCAACAAGAGCCGGCAACGTCATAAGCCATTGCCGACCCTGCTCGCCGTGAACCCGCTCGACTGTCTCTCTTAGTCCTTCCGGAATCATCTGTTAATGGCGCTTCCCTTTAACAAGCAATTCACGTTTTGATATTGCTCCATTCCGGTGAGAGTTTCCTGATCCAGAGGCTGCCAACTATCTGCACTGCAATCAGAGACAGATGAACTCCCATGAACATCCGCGGTGGCAGCGGAGCCCAGGGCGGAACACAGAGGACTATGGCTGAGATAACTTCGGCGAAGCTGATATGACGCTTTGCGAGTCGATGATGCAAAATGTGCAGCGCCTGCACGATTAACAATGCTAAGTAGGTATTCTCGGGTGTCAACATCTCAGTCGCCTTTATCGAGCGTCTGTAACCGCTCTCTGATCTGATCACGGACGTTACGAAATGCCTCCATTCGTTTCTCACTGTCTCCCTGTACAGCAGCAGGATCTTCAAAGGTCCAGACCGCTCGCCCATGATGCCGGAGCCGATGACAGCCGTTAGAAGCAAAGCGGTGCCGATTGCTTCGGCAGTAATCCGACGGCCAAGAGTCATAACATTAGTCTACTGTATCGCAGTATCTACGCCGGCTTAGAGTTTAGTCGCAGCAAGTATCCCCGCGAAGCGCTTCAATTCCCTCCTTGGCGATGATGGGCACCATCACAAGAGCCGCTGCGGGATCGGCCCACCACCAGCCCAGGAGCGCATTCAAAAGGAGACCGCCGAGTAAGATCGCTGAAAGGTAAGTACAGAGTTCGGTCTGTTTAGAGTCCGCGATGAGCGCCCTGCTTTTGATAGCGCGCGCGACTCTTCGTTTCGCACGAACAAGCAACGGCATCACCACCAGCGAAACGGCGGCCAACGCGATACCTATCACACTCTCATCAGGCGCTTCGCGTCTGATCAGCGACGTGACTGAATCGTAGCTCACATAGATAGCGAGCAGAACAAAACATGCACCAACTATTTTAAGACTAATTGCTTCAACTCGTTCTCGACGCTCTTCATCAACATCTGCGCTTAGTCGCCACAAGAGCACTGACCCGGAAACGACTTCAATGAAGCTGTCGAAACCAAACCCAACGAGCGCAATGCTACCGGCAATCAAACCAGCAACAATCGCTATCAGTCCTTCAAGGCTGTTGTAGCCGACGGTGAAGTATTCAAGGTAGCGACCCTTTTTGATTAGTACTGGTCGGAGGGAATTGTTTATCTGAACAAGTTGGCTCATCTTATGCAGTGATAGTTTCCGGGTTTTCTTTCTTCAATAATCGTCGCAATTTCATGCGGGCTTTATGAAGCTGGGATTTCGACGTACCCACGGCAACACCTAATATCTTGGCGATCTCGTCGTGCTCATGACCTTCAATGTCGTGAAGGACAAAAACCGAACGGTACCCTGGCGGCAACTGCTTCAGGACATGGTCCAGACTAATCCGATCCAGCACCGGCATCTTATTTGGATTCTCAGTTCCACGCACAATTTGTACGGGTGTCTCACCTTCTTCAGTCGTCCGTTCAAGCTTAACGCTTCTTTTTCGGAAGTGCATCAGAACCTGATTAACCGTCAGACGGTGAAGCCAAGTTGTGAAAGCAGACTCACCGCGAAAGCTGCCGATCTTGCGAAACAACTGAATGAATGCTTCCTGCGCAAGGTCCTCCGCCTCGGCGACGTTCTGAGTCATGCGAAGACACAACGCATAAACACGACGACTATGACGAACGTAAAGTTGTTCAAAAGCTCCCATATCACCGCCAGCGGCAGAGATTGCCAGAGCATGGTCCGAAAGCGACGCAACGTCTGCGTCAGCCCGGACTGAAGTTTTCTTACTGGACCAGAGAGGAAAGACGTCAGTGTTTATCATGTTCTTAGATAGAGCAAATACAGGGCCATTTAACTGGCCACAAACAGGCTGGTAATCGCGCCAACTCTACCGAATATCGGACGCCGATGAACGAAAGAGGGTCAAGTGAACCCAAAACGTGCAGCAGGCTTTTAGTCTAATTCTTTGGCCAAACGGTGATCTAAGAGATGGGTCTTGACGATGGCGCAACTGTGACACTCAACTGACGGACGCGTGCGCCATCAGACGTGTGAATCTATTTCTCAATGACGTTTTAATTTGTGACGCTTTTCTTGCGCAGATTGCCGACGTTGGCGCTTCATCCTCGCCCGCTCCGCTCGGCGCTGCTGACGATTCATCCCAAGTTGATCATTGCTCACTCGTTTGCCCGAACGCAGCATTAGTTTAATAACGAGCCAGACCGCGATGCCGATGAGCCCAAAGATTAAGCCTATTCGTCCTAACTGGTAGAGCGTATCGCTGGATCCTAATGTATGCGGTTCCATCACCCTGATTAACTTAGACCAAATTAAAGATGAGTCTCATAGGCGGCGCAGCCTTTACATTCAACCTGTACAGTTGCATGCGCAATCTTGAAGTCGTGTGTAACCCGCTTTTGGACAGCAGCCAATACTTCATCATGTAGAGCATGATCGGCGAGTACAGCGTGTACGCTCATCGCATTCACACCAGAAGTGAGCGACCAGACATGTAGGTCGTGCACGCTGGCCACTCCAGCAACGTTTCCTATGGCTTCGCGCAGAGCCGCCAGGTTCACATCACTAGGCGTACCTTCGAGAAGCACTCCTACAGCGTCGCGAAGAAGCATCCAAGTGCGTGGAAGAATAAAGAGACCAATACCGGCAGAGATTAGTGGGTCCGCATAGTACCAACCCGTAGTAAGCATGATTAGCGCGGCTGCAATCACGCCGAACGAAGTGAGCAAGTCAGAAAACACCTCGTAGTAGGCACCCTTCATGTTAAGGCTCTCTTTGGACGCCGCGCGTAACAGGTAAACCCCAACCAGATTTATTACTAATCCCACCGATGCTACAGCGAGCATCGCCTTGCTCTGCACCTCAGGCGGGTTCCGAAACCGCTCATAGGCTTCGTAAAGTATGTAGAGCGAAATGCCGGTTAGCACCACCCCGTTAGTGAGGGCGGCGAGAATCTCGACGCGATAAAACCCATAGGTGCGTTCAGGTGTAGCTGGCCGTTCGGCAAAACGAATTGCTAATAGCGCCAGCGCTAGCCCGGCCACGTCCGCCAGCATGTGACCGGCATCTGCCAGCAACGCCAGACTTCCAGTCAGCAGCCCGCCCACAACCTCTGCGACCAGGTAGGTCGCTGTCAGCGCCAGCACAATTGCCAGTCGCTTCTTATTTCTCCCGGCAGGTGTGTGACTGTGTCCGTGCCCCATTCGATTCTCTCCGCTCACCAATGGCCAAGCCGGTTTATTCCTCGGCACCTGCCGCTTTCAATAGAGCTATTACTTCTGTGTGATTGTGAGAACGCGCGTGAGCAAGCGGGGTTTCGCCCCTATTATCCCTTGCGTTTTTGTCTGCTCCGGCTTTGACTAACACCTGGGCCGTCTCGGCGGCACCCATAAGTGCGGCTATCATTAGTGGAGTCTCACCATCCCTGGTGCGTGCATTAACATCGGCGCCGTGGTCGATCAATAATTGCGCAACGGAATAGTCGTTCTTAATGGCTGCATTCATCAGCACTGTGGAACCACTCTCATCCTGTGACTCCGGGGCCATTCCCGCATCCAGAAAAAGTTTTACAGCTTCTACTTTTCCATCTCTTACGCTTTTAACGAAATCGTCTCTTGTGAACTCGAGGTTCTTTTCGGTTAGTTTCCTTCTCGCTTCTCCGGGATTGGTATGGGCCGGCCCAACTTGGCAGTTCGACAATACGACCAAGCTAACCAGGATTAGCAACACCTGAAGGTTTATGCTGAGTGTTGGTCTGGTTGTCATACTTTGCGCTGCTTAGTCTTCTCACAAGGGATTCAGAATTACTATTTCGGCGCGTTCGCGCGCGTCGTCCAAATACTTCTGTAGGCTGGATTCGACCTTACTTTCCTCAAGCGTGCGTTCGATATCGGCACGCACTTGCTCCAGTTTAGGCACGATTTGCTGTGGCGATCGTAGGCGAAAGCGAGGCACGTATACATCGCGGTAATACTCTTCTATCTCCTTAGCAGTCACGATCGTGAAATTGCGGAATCGAAAATCCAAATACTTTTCGATGTCCACACGCTCGCTGACAATCTCCCTTAGCTTCTCGGTCGTTAGTCCAGTGCGCTCCATCCGTTTTCGAAATTCTGCCTGTGACGGAAATAGCCGCACCAGTTCGGCGAGGGCTAGATCCACCTCCTTTTCGGTGGCATGAATATGCGGAAGTTTCTCGGCGTCCTGATGAATGATCCGCTGGCCCACAATTAGCTCCAAGGCGCGTTTGAGGTCCTCCACACCTGGGTTGTCGAGCACCGTTGCAGGCTCAAGTGTTAACTGCCATATCAGATCAGAGTAAGTGATAAGACTCCCGTTGACGGTCGCGATCATCGAATCCACGACCTTGCCACTTCCTTTTTTCTCCAGAGCACCTTGGGCCTGCGCTGCGTACTGCGCAAACAAAAGACCCAGGAGTATAACGATCAGGCGATTATGTCTCGATAATTGGATATGCATAGTAGTTTTTGGAAGTAGCGCTCGTTAGCTTATGTCCTTCGTAACCACAACTCGCTCGCGCTCAAACCAGCCGTAGAGCGTCGGCAGAATCAGTAGCGTCAATAGCGTGGATGTAATGAGTCCCCCGATTACCACGGTTGCCAAGGGACGCTGTACTTCTGCGCCCGCGGAAGTTGCGAGTGCCATTGGAATAAAGCCGAGGCTGGCTACTAGGGCTGTCATGAGCACGGGCCGGAGCCGGGTCATCGCGCCTTCCGTGACCGCTTCCGCGATCGACTTCCCTTCCTCGCGCAGCTTGTTGATGTAGCTGACCATTACAACGCCGTTGAGCACAGCGACACCGAAGAGCGCGATAAACCCGACCCCTGCAGAAATCGAAAAGGGCATCCCCCGTAAGGCAAGCGCGAAGACTCCGCCAACAATCGCAAATGGAATGCCGGTATAAATCAAAAGCGCCTGCTTCGCCGAATTAAAGGTGGTGAAGAGCAAGATGAAAATCAGGAAAAGCGCCACGGGGACGACCAGCATTAGCCGGTTACTTGCCCGTTCGAGATTCTCGAATCCGCCGCCCCATTTTACAAAATAACCGGGCGGCAATTTCACATCTTTCTCCATTCGCTCCTTAGCTTCATCGACGAAACTCGCCACGTCGCGGTCGCGGACGTTCGTGGAAACCACGATGCGGCGCCGAGTATCATCTCGGGAAATTTGAGCGGCCCCTTCCACGAGTGAAACATCCGCTACCTCCGTGAGCGGAACACGCTGACCGGTTGGGGCGGTCAACATAAGGGCGCGCACCGATTCCACTGTTTGGCTCGCGTTCTCGTGGAGTCGCAAAACCAAATCAAAACGCTGTTCGCCTTCAAAAACTTCGCCCGCTTTTTTACCCGCAAAGATCGATTCAACCAAATCGTTGACGTCCTCGACGTTCAAACCATAGCGAGCAATGGCGGCGCGGTTTGCTTTCACTTGTAGTTGCGGCAAGCCCGTCGTAGTCTCGGCCTTTGTCTCAACTGCCCCCGGCACCGAAGCCAGAACGCGCTCGATCTCTTCGCCCTTCTTAGCGAGAATATCGAGGTCATCGCCAAACAACTTGACGGCGACGTCACCGCGCGTACCGGCAATCAATTCATTGACCCGCATTTCAATCGGCTGCATAAATCCGAATGAGGCTGCATCGGGAACTTCCGCTTCCAGCTTTTCCGACAGCGCCTCCACAAGTTCTTCTTTCGTTCGTCCCGTCGTCCATTCGTCGGGCGGATGGAGAAGGACAAAAACATCGCATTGGTTCAGGCTCATCGAATCATTCGCAACCGCAGGTGCTCCAATCTTTGAAACAACCTCGCGGACTTCAGGAAAAGTCAGCGCGACTTTTTCAACCTGGGTTGTCGTTTTTGTGGCCTGCTCCAGCGAAACGCTCGGCAGAAGGATGGTTTCAATCAGAATGTCGCCTTCATCGAGCCGAGGTATAAACTCGCCACCAAGAAAAGGAAAGACTATTCCCGAAATCACAACAAGGGCGATGGCACCCGCTAGGACCTTCAAACGAAACCGCATCACAAACGCAAGCGACGGACGGTAGATTCGTTTGCACCAGCGGATCAAAACGCTCTCTTTTTCGGAAACCTTGCCACGCAGGATGAGCGCGAGCATCGCCGGTACGTAGGTGAGAGAAAGGATCAGAGATCCTAGGAGGGCGAAAACCACCGTCAAGGCCATCGGCACAAACATCTTCCCCTCGATTCCTCGCAGAGAAAGAATCGGCAGATACACAATGGCGATAATGGCAACAGCGAAGACCACTGGACGGGCAACTTCCAAACACGCCTCCAAGATCGTGCGTTCGGGAGGCTCGGAAGATTTCGCGTGCTGCGCTTCGGCGCGACGGCGCACTGCATTTTCCACCATCACAACCGCGCCATCCACAATCAAGCCGAAATCCAGCGCACCCAAACTCATTAGGTTTCCGGACACGTTGAACAGCCGCATCAGGATGGCGGCGAACAGCATCGAGAGGGGAATAATCGTCGCGACCAGCAACGATCCCCGCCAATTCCCGAGCAGCAGAAGCAAAACAATGATTACAAGAATCGCACCCTCGACAAGGTTGGTGGTTACGGTAGAAATCGCCCGTTTGACCAGTTCCGTGCGATCGTAGAATGGCTCAATTGAGACCCCGTCGGGCAACGATTTGCGGATCTCCGCGATTCGTTCCGCTACCCGCCCAGCGACCGTCCGCGAATTCTCCCCTTTGAGCATGATAGCCATTCCTGAAACAATCTCGCCTTTGCCCCCAGCGGTTACCGCCCCCTGGCGGATTCCCTTGCCCTCGACGATTTCACCTAAGTCCTTTACGAAGACCGGCACGCCTTCCTTTCCGGTCTTGACGACGATATTCGCGATATCTTCGGTGTTCTCAACCAGGCCGACACCGCGCAGTAAATATTGCTCTGCGCCCTTTTCGATATATCCGCCCCCGACGGTTCCGTTATTTCGCGTCACGGCTTCGTAAACATCACGCAGCGTCAAACTGTAAGACACTAGTTTTTCAGGCGAGAGTCGGACCTCGTATTGCTTACCGAAACCGCCGTGTGAATTGACTTCCGTCACGCCAGGAACGCCCATCAATTGGCGGCGGATGTTCCAATCATGAATCGTTCGCAGGTCGGTGGCGCTGTATTTACTGCCATCCGCGGCTTTGACTTCATATTGGTAAATCTCTCCCAGCCCCGTGGCAATGGGACCCATTTCCGGAGCGCCGATATTTGACGGAATCTGTTCGCGCGCGGTCGCGAGCCGTTCCAAAACAAGCTGGCGCGCAAAATAAATATCCGTCGCATCCGAGAAAACGATCGTCACGTTCGAGATGCCGAATTTCGATACTGAGCGGATCTCCTCGACGTTTGGCAGACCGCTCATTGCCACTTCGACTGGAAACGTAATTTGCCGTTCGATCTCGAGTGGAGCGAGCGAAGGCGCACCCGTCAAGACCTGCACCTGCACGTTGGTCACATCCGGCACGGCGTCGATTGGCAGGTTGATAAGGCTATAAGCGCCCGCCGCTGCCATGATCGCAACCAGAAGCAGCACGATCAGCTTCTGAGATATTGAAAATCGAATCAGTGCGTTAATCATCTAGTTTGATCCCATAATCCGAGAGTCAAAGGCGAACTTAATGTTCGTCGCCTATTGAAGATTTCATCACTTGGGTCTTGAGCGTGAAGCTGCCTTTAGTTACTACTCGTTCGCCAACCTGAAGTCCGCTAAGGACTTTCTGGTATCCATCAGCGACTCCGCCCAGTTCCACCTCGCGCACTTCAAAACTCCCGGGCTCTCCCTCGCGGGGAATGAAAACCACGTTGCGATCACCGATGCGTTGGACCGCCTCGGAGGGCACCATCAATTCCTCGCCAGTAGCCGTTCCCGCGCTTGCCTGGAAGCCCACCTCGACAAACATCCCGGACTTTAGGCGCTCACCTGGATTGGCTACCTCGATGCGCACCCGTGCTGTCCTGGTGTCCTCGTTGAGTCGGGGGTCGATGTAGTTCACCCGACCGGCAATCGCACTATCGCCCATTGCTGCTGAGCGCACTTCCGCCGGCGTACCCACGCGAATGCTGCCGATCTGCGCCTCGGGCACGTTTGCGATAATCCAAACAGACGAGATGTTAGAAATGGTGAACATGGCCGTCCCCGCCTGAATGCCTGCACCCGCATTCACTGAACGCTCGACAACGGTCCCGGAGGCTGGAGAACGCAACGCCACCAGCGACGTATTCTTGCTGTGATCGTGTTGCTCGCCTTCCGGCACGATCACGCCCAAAGCTCGCAGCTGGTCTCGTATATGTGAAACGTCAACACGAGTAGTCTCTACGGCGGCACGCGCTTCCTGCAGTTCGCGGTTGAGGGAAATATTGCTTTGAAAATCGAAGTCAGCCTTTGCAGTCTTGTAGGCGGTTTCCGCGGCTATGAGGTCCTTCCCTGCCCCCGCGCCGAGCTGGATAAGGCGGCGCGTACGATTCAAGGTTGCCTCGGCCTCATCCAGTTTGGCCTTCGCCGATAAAACTGCGACCCGATTCTCCGAACGTTGGACGCGCTGTAGGTTTCTCTCCGCGAGAGCTCGGGCTGTCTCTGCCTCGTGAAGCTTGCCATGCATTTCCGCGATTTCCGGACTTGAGATGACCGCCAGTACCGACCCCGCACGCACTACGTCACCCTGTCCAACATTGACCCGCTCCACCCGACCTGAGACTAGCGGCGTCGCTTGTTGACTCTGCTGCTGATTCGTCTCCACGGTGCCAGTCACTCGAATCAGTGCGACTGCTGGTCGTTGAGTTACCCCCTCAATCTCAATGGCGGTAGCCGCCAGAGCTTCCGGTGTCAGCTTGACCTCGTCGCCGGTGTGCTCGTCTTGGTGAGCTGCCTCCGTGTTTACTTTGACTTCGGTGGACTTAGGAGCGTCGCGTGTCCACAGCACCAACGCTAAGACAGAAACGACAGCGACGATTGCCACAATCGCGATGTTGCGATTTCGCGCCGAGCCGAAGCGCGAGCGCTTTTCCACCGCAACTTCGTAAACCGATCGCTCGCCGGGAAGCGTTTCTGTTTCACTGGTGAGTTTGCTCTCGCGTCCACTGTTCGGATCGTTGGTTTTGAATTGATCTGACATGATTGCTTCCTCACTATTGATTGACCGGTAAGCCGAGCGCGGCTTGAAGATCGGCTAAGGCGCGATACTGTTCTGAGAGCGTCTCCGTAAAGTCTCGCTGCGACTCCACCAGTCGGCGCTGCTCGTTGATAAAATCTGTAATCTTGAAGTGACCCAGGTCGTAAGCCGCGCGAATCACCCGGATGTTC
>DASQKG010000513.1:0-4129 GCA_035630655.1 Pyrinomonadaceae bacterium | reverse complement strand
GGCGACCGTCACCGTCTCGCCATGAGCGTTGGAGGCATGCGATTGAATTCGCCGCTCCTCTCGGGAGCGATGGATGATCGCGCGTCAGGGCAGTTTTCAGTGCGCGCCGTAGATGAGTGGATTGTCAGGGACGGAATAGTGATTGTCCTGGGATTGGATTACTCACGGTTTATCGGCGCGGGTGGTGCAGCTTCATTTACTCCTCGCTTGGGGATTCAATTTGATGCTAATGCGCGGACCCGGTTGACAGCGGCTTATGTTCCGGGTGGCGGCGATGAATACACCCAGAGTGTCGCTGGATTTGAAGGCACTCAAGTTGTTTTCACTGACTCGGGAAATCGACCCGTTGCTTACATCGACGGCCAGGCTGTGATGGAGCGAAGCCGCCGACTGGAATTCGGAGTGGAAAGAGTTATTGATAACAACTCCAACGTCGAAGCCACAGCGTTCCTTGATACAACCTCAGGTCGCGGAGTTGGGTTTCTTAGTACACCGCTATCCGCCTTTTCGGGCGCCACCGGCGAAGCTTTAATCAACGTCGCGAACCAGGAAGGGAACTCGAAAGGAATGCGGGTGGTTTACACAAGGCGTTTGAGCCGCCATTGGACTGCCTCTGCGGGATATTCCTTCGGTCAGGGTCAGCAGTTGTCTCCGGTTGAGTTTTCAAGTCCAGGCGAAGTCTTCACGAGTGGGTTTTTTCAAACTGGCGCTCTGCAACTCGGCGGGACCTTTGATACGGGAACCCACGTTCGCACAGTTTTGCGCTTCTCCCCTGATGCAACTGTTTTTGCCATCGACCCATTTGCCGGACGACTGGGAGTCTACGATCCCTCATTGAGCATTCAGGTTACGCAGGATTTGCCAAGCTTCGGTCTGCCGGTCAGAGCCGAAGCCGTACTCGACGCTCGAAACCTACTAGACACCCAGACCGCGACGGAAAATGGAGAGATACTTACGCAACTGTTGTCCGGGCGCCGTTCAGTCCGAGGTGGCATCTCCGTCAGGTTTTAAAAGAAGCGGAGGTTGGATTTAAGACAGTGGGTTGAGACTGTCCACTGTTCTTCGATCTAACGCACCTTCTTGGTTCAGACCCACCTGACCCGGTTTCTCCAAAATCATGGAAAACTCCGAAATATTGAATTAAGCGGAGTTGTGCTTCCAGGTCAGACTTTTTTTGAGTTTGTTAAGCCACATCGACTGAGGAGCTATAGGCCAATGTATTCGCCCCGGACACGTAGTTTCAAGGACCAGGGCTCAGCGGCCCCCTTTAATGGCGGCTATGGTTAACACTTGGGTACATACCTTGCTTTTCGAAGTCGAGATCGAACGTTTGTGCGCGGGACGGGAAGTTTGAAGCCGTGAAAAGGTCAGTTTTAACTACTGGGACTTGGATGGTGCTGATCGTGGCAGCTCTACTTGTCGCGGCCGGCTTCCTGAATTTTGCCCAACGGTCTCGCCGAGAAACTCCTCCGTGGGATGGGGTGAGATGGGTCGATACCCGGCAGGGAATTCTGGCTGAAACCGTGGAACCACACTCCTCTGGCGCACGCGCTTGGATTCTGCCTGGCGACCGGTTAATTGCGGTTAGCCTGGATGGCCTTCAAAAAGACGAAATCGCACATGCGAGAGATGTGCAGATTTACCTGGATCAGGCCCGAGTCGGGGGTCAGCTTCACTACCTGATAGAACGCCCATCTTATCCCGAAGATAGTCGCCTGTATTTCGCGGACCTCGACAATCTGGATGCGACTCACAAGTGGACCCCCCGCGATCTATATATCAACCTCATTGGCCTGGTCTATCTCTTCGTCGGTTTCTTTGTCCTTTTCAAACAAGGCGGGCGGGCGCCGTTTGCTCTGCATTTCGCAACGCTTTGCCTTGCGGCTTTTGTTTTTCATTTCTATACGCCGGTAGGTAGTTATAGAGACCTGGATCTGGCGATCGCCTTTCTGAAGAACGCGGCGTTCATTCTGTTCCCGCCTCTGTTTTTGCACTTCTGTGCGGTATACCCATCGCGACAGCAACTGTTTACCGAGCGACGTTGGCGCACGGCGCTGATTTACTTGCCCGCCTCGCTTCTGCTCCTAATGGCCAGCTTTGTCTACCTGAGCGACTTTTTGGCAGGTGGCATTTCCCTTCTGCAACGGATCCCGGTTGTATCCGAATCGTTCGTCGCGTTGTTTTGGAGGTTGAGCTTCTTCCACTTTGCGATCGCGCTGGTTGCGAGTGCGGGGCTACTCGTCCGGACCTGGGTCAGGGCGAAGAGCGCGGTAGTTCGCCAGCAGCTAAAGTGGGTTGTGTGGGGTTCCCTGCTCGCCATTGCTCCCTTCACTTTACTTTATGCGATTGGTTATCTCTTTGGCGCAGAAAGTGACCCATGGTTGACTGATGCCGCGGTCTTGCCACTGATTCTGATTCCACTCGCATTTGGCTATTCAGTTATTCGCTATCGTTTGATGGACGTCGAGCTGGTGGTTCGGCGCGTGTTTGTATATGCACTAACAACCCTGGCAATAGCCTTAATGATTGGATCGGTGGTGTATATCGCGGGCCTTTACGCTCTTGGGGGCGACGAAAGCTTTACCTCCGGACAACTTACGTTTCGAGTAGTTGTGGCAATCGTGGCCATGGCTGCGATTGTCATGATTGCGGCTCCGGTAAAGAACCTTCTTCAGGAGCGAACCGACCGGCTGTTTTACGGAGAGCGCTATGACATGCGCCATGGATTGCTCGATTTTGGTCGGACGCTCTCAGCAACCACCGCTTTCGATCCCCTGCTCGATTCGCTAATCAGCCGCCTGCAAGAGGTGATGAACGTGGGTCGCGTCGCGATTTTCGTAGAGGACCTGACAGAACCCTCTGGGTACCAACTTGCCCGGGCAGCAGGCCTTTCTTCTGAAATGGTAGTGCCCCCCGACTTTCGCGAGATGATCCGCGTCCGTTCCGCCGAAAACGGTGTGGTCAGGACGGACGATCTCGATTTGGGTCCGGAGACAACCGGCTTCGTGCGTCGCGCCCTTCATTACTATGTGCCTTGTGTGGTGCGGGGCCGCATGGTGGCGGTAATCGGATTGGGCCGGTCAGCCGATGGCGCATTACTCTCATCAGAAGATGTCGAGATCCTGCGGACTGTTTCCGGATACGTCGCAGTGGCCATCGAGAACAGCTTGCTCTATCAGGAACAGCAGGAGCGGGCTTCGGAATTGAAGCTTCTGAAAGAGTTCAACGAGTCCATCATCGAGTCCATCAACGTCGGCCTTTTGGCAGTTGACCTCCAGGGAAGAGTCATACGACTCAATTCCGCGCTGGAGTACATCCTTGACATCAAGCGCGTTGAGGCAATTGGCCGGCACGTTCAGGATCTTTTCTCTGAAGACTTTGCTGAGACACTATGGCAGGTGCTTGGCGTTGAACGATGGCGGCAGACGGAGATTCGCAACATTTACAAAATCCACACGGCTACCTGTGCGGGCCGGATGCTGGTGCTCAACATCGCCATAGCGCCACTGCAGGATTCGCTGGAACAGACGGGCGCTCTGGTCGTGGTGGAAGACGTCACGTCGCGTATAAGGCTCGAAGAGCAGTTGCAGCAACGCGAGAAACTTTCGTCTATTGGTCTGCTGGCGGCCGGCGTGGCTCACGAAGTAAATACCCCGCTCACCGGTGTTTCGTCGTACACGCAAATGCTGTTGGGAATGTTGCCGGAGAACGATCCCAAGCACGCTCTGTTGTTGAAGGTCCGTCGTCAGGCCGAACGCGCTACGAATATTGTGAATAACCTGCTGAATTTCTCCCGCAGTGGCAGCGCCACCGAGTTTGCCGAAACAGACATCCATCGGGTGCTTGACGACACGCTCCAACTACTGGAGCCGCAAATGCGCGGGAGCCGAATAGAGATTGTGCGCGCCTACGATGAGGACTCCCTGAAAGTGTTTGGTAACAGCGGCAAGCTACAACAGATTTTCACCAACCTCTTGCTGAATGCCCGCGACTCGATTCCCGATGGGGGACAAATCACGATCTCCACTTCAACCACTGAGGGTGACTCCCTGATTATTGAAGTGGCTGACACAGGGATGGGAATTGCACCCGAGAATGTGGCTAAGATCTACGATCCGTTCTATACCAC
>DASQKG010000512.1:0-15039 GCA_035630655.1 Pyrinomonadaceae bacterium | reverse complement strand
ACAACACTATTAACGGAGCCGTGGTTGCGCCGAGAGGTACTGTCTTCTGTCAAACCGGACTCCCCGCAGCCGGAAACGATATTCGCAACTGCGGGCAGACCTTATCTGCGGCAGGGCTCAATGTACTGCAGGCGTTCCCGCTCCCAACAGTGACGGGAAGAATCTTTGATAACTTCGCCACCAACCGCAAGGAGAAATACAATCGAGACGGTTGGGGCTTGCGTTTTGACCACAACATTACCAACAGCGATCAAATCTTTTTCGCATACAGCAAAGACAAGAGCGCACGCGCTCGCGATAACAATTTCCCGGTCGGGTCGTCGCCGACAGGTAACGACCTTCCATCTGGGTTTGGCGCCGGCAATGAATTTGGGAATTCCCGCGGGGTTCGCCTGGGCGAGACACATCAGTTCTCTCCCAGTGTCATAAACGACGCGCGCTTCGGGGCTACGCGCGTTGAGATTGGTATCTTTAATACCGGCGTCGGTGGAGCGCTGGGATTCGATCCGAATATCGCGACAAACCTCGGCATACCGAACGCAAACGTCTGCGGTGAATGTACGGGCTCTATTCTTCTCGGCATCGAAGAACCCTTTCAACGCGGCCGCCAAAATCAATTAGAGTTCATCGGTGACGGCGGTCCATTTTACTTCACTTCAAACAACTTCAGTTTCGCCGATGCGTTGACCTACGTTCGCGGAACAAGCACTTTCAAATTCGGCGGCGACCTGCGTGTTCGTCAGAACAGCAACTTCGACGCGGGGCGAGCTGGAGCGATTAAGGGGCAATATCAGGTCGGTACCGGCGTCGGCGGCTTCCTTGCAGGTAATTACTCGGGTATTCCCATCGGCCCGCGAGATTCGGGTTCAGGCGGGGCCAATTTCCTGCTGGGTTATACGCCGGCATTCGTAAGTAGAGGCAGTCCCGGTACGCCTCCATTTCTCTCCAACAGGGAAATTTCGTTCTTTGGTCAGGACGACTGGAAGGTGAACCAGAATTTAACGCTCAACATTGGCCTGCGCTGGGACTATTTCACCCAAGCTACCGAGCGCTTCGACAATCAATCCAACTACAATCCTGCGACTAACACGCTCACGCGTGCCGGGGAAAACGCACCCGGTGGCCGTGATCTGGTCAACAGCGACAAGAATAACTTTGGCCCGGCCTTCGGTTTCGCCTGGAGCGGGTTCAAAGAGGACAGAACAGTGGTTTTCCGTGGCGGCTACGCGATTAAGTATGCAGTCGATACTCCTGGAATCCCTGGCATCCTACAATCAAATCCGCCGACCGGGTCGGGCTACGGTTGCAGCTTACAGAACTACGGCACCCCGGCTTGTCCGCAGCTTCCTGCAAACTTTAATTTTGATACCGGAATCCCGTTTCCTGTCTTAAACAACACGATAGCTCCAGGCCAAAGTTTCATAGCCCCAGCGGGAGTTAGCGTTGTTTTCTTTGATCCAAACATAAGCAACGAACTGTTCCATCAGTTTAACGGGACTGTGCAGTGGGAGTTTCGTCCGAGCTGGCTCGCTGAAGTGGGTTACGTGGGATCCAGAGGTCGAAACTTATTGGTAGTAACAAATATCGGAAGTTCCGGTAATGGTTTCCCGGGCTCACGTCAGGTGCCAAACCGCGACACTGTTCAGGCGATCAGATACATCGGAGAGGCCCAGTACAACGCATTACAGTCGAAGCTTGAAAAACGATTCACTCGAGGCCTCTCGATTCTTTCCACCTATGTGTGGGCGCACGCCAAGGACAATTCGCCGGGCAACTTCTGCACTGGTGGTACAGGACCAAGCAGTTGCGGTTTCTCCAATCCGTTAAATCCGGATCTGGATAACGGACCATCTGACTTCGAGGTGCGCAACCGATTCACATTCGCAAGCGTATGGGAACTCCCCTTCGGGCGCGGCAAGCGTTTTGGCTCCGGCATCTCACGCCCGGCTGACTGGGTCGTGGGAGGCTGGCAGTTGAATAGCGACATCACCATTCAAAGTGGCCCACGATTCTCAATCCTGGCTGACGGCAAGCGCGCCGATATCGTAAGCGGTGCAGGACCTTGTCCTGGCGGCGGTACGGCGGACGCCTTTGGCGGTATGTTTTTCTGTCCGCCAAACACTCCGGTCTTTGCTAGTGATCCAGCTGGACCTAAGTTTGGGAATTCAGGCCGTAATATCTTCCGCGGAGCGCGCCAGGAATATGTGAACGCGTCGCTGTTCAAGAACTTAATGTTCGGCGAAGACTTCACGGCGCAAATCCGGATACAAGCGTATAACGTGTTCAATCACGTCAACCGCTTCCGTCCGGAAAACAACATAAACAGCAGTAACTTCGGAAACGACACGGCCGAGCAGCGACGTCGTCAACTCGAATTTGGGCTCAGACTGATTTTCTAGACGAAAGCTGTCAGGCTTCTCGAGGGATAGAAAGAGTGGCGAGCATCCACGATGGCGGGTGCCCGCCACTTTGACTATATTCCAATGATAATCCCGATGAACTACAGGCTTGAACTTGCTGTAAAAACAGGCTAGCTTGCAGAACAATTTCCCCCACGTTTAACCTGCGACCAATCGACAAGCTACACCCGCGAAGATGCTTGTCAGGGAATTTGTGATAAGCGTTACGCTGTTAAAACCTACCAGACTATTACCATTGCTGCTCCTGGCGGCCGCACCCAGCTTCGCCAGCGCAAATTCAACCTGGGCCCAGGGTGAGCCAATTACCTCCGCTGAAGTAGCTGCAACAGTAGAGCGGTTGCGCGAGGGGAACGTGGATGCTCCCACGGTGGAAGCGGCGTTAGTGACTGGGCAAACTCTCCTCAGAGCCAGGCGTTACGGTGAAGCTGTTGACGTTTTTAATTCAGTGCTTGCACTAAGACCTCAGGAGCCGCGCGCGCTATATGGTGCCGCGTTGGCCCTTTTCAATTTGCGCAGACCAGCCGAGGCCGAGCCGCTTGCGAAGGCCGCTGCTGATCATTTGCTGCGCGAAGTATCAACGCGGAAAGTCGGAGCTACGTCAACACAGCGCATCAGTGCAGCCGATGCGCTGGTGCTTCAGGCGGTTATTCAGGCGGTGAGAGGTAGAGACCAAGCGGCGTTGAAATCCTCGGAACTGGCCGTCAAAGTTTCTCCTGAACACTTTGATGCACAGTTCACTTACGGTCGCGCGCTCTTTAGCGTTGGTGATACAGCGGAAGCTGCCAAGGTCTTCCGAAGGGCAGTGACGCTTAAACCCTCAGACACACAAGCGCTCTTTTTCCTTGGGACGACACTCGAGAAGACTGGCGACGTCGCTGGAGCTATAAAAACTTACCGGCAGATTATTGCGAACACGCCGCAGGCCGCTGAGGGACATTTAGGAGTCGGCATTTTGCTTGTCAGGCGCAGCGGTTCCGATGGCGAAGAGGGAATCAGGGAACTGGAACGTGCCTTAGCGATCGACGGCAGTCTTTACGAGGCCCGCGTCGCCTTGGGTCGCGCCCTACTAACTCGTGGGCGTTTAGCGGAATCAGTGGACCACCTGGTCCGCGCTGCTGAGTTAATGCCTGGTAATCCCGAGCCCCACTACCAATTGTCACTGGCTTATCGTCGTTTAGGTTTGACGGATAAAGCCGAGCAGGAAACGGCGGCGGTTAGACGAATCCACGAAGCACGGCGTGGTACGACCATTCAGAGTAAAACCCAGTCGGTACCAAAGCGGTAAACAATGGTTCTGAGGCAGTCATAAATACAACGTTCAGTTTGAACCACGCGATCTCGTTCTTGGCCTTGGACAAAAAGTCGATGACCATCAGAGAATCACTCGAGGGCCGGCGAAACGGGGCCCAGCCCGCGGTAGCGGGCGGTAGCGCCCAGCTTTGCGGGCTTAAATCCATCCTGAGGAAACCGTCGGCTTTTTGTGCAAAGCTCGTTTGTTTGTTGTCGCTGCTCGTCACCGTTACAGACATCACGCCTGCCGGCGTTGAACGTCAGCTTGAAACAAATCAAACTCTCCCTCCCGAAATCTCGAGGACTATGGCGCTCCCAAGCTTCGTCATTCAGCGCCGTCAACAGTCCAAGAGAAAGTCGCCCGCTGCAAAACCTGTCGCGTCTGCTGACTCTTCCCGGCACCGGGAAGTCACCGCGCTCCTTGGTGCAGGCAAACTGGAACAGGCAGAAGCGTTGGCGCGCGCAGACGTGAATGCTAACCCGGGCAATCCAGATGCACGCGTTCTGCTGGGAATCGTTTTTGATCAAATGGCTCGGGCGAAGGAGGCAGAGCAAGAGTATCGCGAGGCTCTGCGGCTCGAGCCGCAATCGGTGGCAGCCTTGACCAATCTCGGTGTACTGCTGGCCCGCGCGAATCGTTCGGCAGAAGGGGTTGCGAGTCTTGAGAAAGCTTTAGTGATTGCGCCCAATCATCGACCTGCACTCTTCAACCTGGGAGCCCTCTACGTCGCCAACAAAGAATATGTTCGCGCGATTGGCGTCCTGGAGCGGGCAGCGAAGGGCAGCCAACCTAACGACGTATCGTTATCGGTGATGCTGGTTAATGCCTATGCCCACGCTGGGCGCACGGGCGAAACCGCCCGTCTTTTGAAAGAGATTGAGAGTCTCAACCATGATAATCCCAGCGTACTGTTCACTGCAGGCCTAAGTCTCGCCAGCGCGGGTGATAACGCGTCTGCTGCGCGGTTGTTTGCACGCACCAACAGTTTGCGTCCTGACACATATGAAGTGCTCTACAACCTCGGTCTCTCTTTGTTCAATACGGAACGTGATGACGAGGCTCGATCAATGTTGCAGAGAGCAGCGACGCTGCGTCCTCAGGAACCTGAACCGTTCTATCGTCTCGGACTTATTGCAGCGGCCAAAGGTGAAAGCGAAAACGCTATCGGGCTTTGGCAGCGCGCTATAGTATTAAGACCAAACTATCCGGAAGCGCAGTTCATGATCGCCGAGGAGCTCTATAAGCACCGGAGATTTGAAACGGCAGTGCTTTTCTACGAACGCGCTCTCGAACAGGACCCAGGTAACGTTCTCTATTACATCCGCCTCGGCGTTACTCATTTTCGTACTCGTCACTACGCATCGGCGCGTGAAGTGTTCGACCGGGCAAACCAGCGCTTTCCGGGCAATGCCGCGCTTCTGTATCTCTCGGGGTACGTGACACGTGCCCAGGGACTCTTCGATGAGGCGCTTGGGTTTTTCCAACGTTCGGATGCCATTCAGCCTGGGAATGTCGATGCTCTCGCGAGTATGGGATTCATCTACATGGAACGGGGCGAGTTCGAGGAAGCCGAGAAACTACTGAGGCGTGCGGCTAAGCTGGATGCAAACCACTTCCCGGCAAACTATGATCTGGGCCGATTACTCGTGAGGCGTAAACTCTATGATGAAGCTTTACCCATCCTTGAACGCGCGGCCAAGCTCGTCAAAACCGATCCCGGAATACACTATCAACTGTTCATCGCCTATTCGCGTTTGAAACGAACAGCGGACGCGCAAAGAGAGCTAGCGACTTTCAAGCAACTTGAAGAGGCGCGCAAGACTGGCGAAACGATCGAGGGAAGCGCCGCGACTGATCAGACGGCACCCGACATCGAGTCGACTCGCACCGGCTCGCGCAGCACGAAACCCTGAGCAGGCAGGCGTACAGAGTACGACCTTCAGGTTGCGGACTCGCGACCGTTCCGACAGAGCCGTGGGGCTTCTTCGCCACGACGCAAGCTAAAGCTTGTACTCTATACGCCTCTTATCTGTTCGCTAACATGAATCGCCTAATGCTGACGCTAAAATCTCATACACCAACTGCCGATACTCCCTTGGCGAACAGTATGAAAATCGTTTTCTTGATTCTCATTAGCGTCGCCAGCGTTAATGCTTTCCCGCAGGGCGCACCGGAAATCATCAAAGTTGAGCCACCGTCGTGGTGGGCAGGTCACACAATCAATCCTGTCAGGCTTTTGGTTCGAGGAAAGAATCTCGGCAACGCCCGGATCCGGCCAACCACGCGAGCGCTACAAACGACCGCCGTCCGTATCAATAACACTGGCAACTACCTCTTTGTCGACGTCAAGGTGAACCCAAACGCTCGTCCCGGGCTGCATCCGCTCATACTTGAAACAAGCGCCGGCAAGGCCACGATTCCTTTTCGCATAGAACCAACCCTCCCGCTCGCCTCGCGCTACCAGGGAATCACCACCGACGACGTGATTTACCTGATTATGCCAGACCGTTTCGCGAATGGTGATTTATCGAATGACAAGCCTGCGGACTCTCCGCCTGAAGCCAATGACCGCAAGAACGCGCGCGCTTATCACGGCGGTGATCTGCGTGGGATCATTAATCGCCTGCCATATCTCAAGGGGCTTGGTGTTACCGCTCTCTGGTTGACGCCCTGGTATGACAATTGGAACGGCGTAAACAAATGCGATAAACCGTGGTGTCCAAACACCTACTACCATGGTTACCACGCAATCGATTATTACGCAGTTGAAGATCGGTTCGGCGACATGGCTACCCTTCGTGAGTTGGTCGACAGGGCACATGCTTCAGGCCTCAAGGTGATTCAGGATCAGGTAGCTAACCACGTGGGTTCAAGACATCCATGGGTGCTGGATCCACCGCTTGACGACTGGTTTCATGGGACGCTCGCAAAGCATTCTCTAAACAAATTTCAAAACAGCACCGTCCTTTCACCGCACGCCAATCGGGTGGAATTCAGAAACACACTCGACGGATGGTTCAACGACGACCTGCCTGACATGAACCAGGAACAACCCGAAGTCTCGCGTTACGAAATTCAAAACTCCCTATGGTGGGTGGGAATGACCGGCATCGACGGCATTCGACAGGACACGATCCAGTACCTGCCGCGTTTTTTCATTCGTGACCTATCCAATGCGTTGCATCGCCAGTATCCGCGAATGTGGATGGTAGGCGAGGTTTTTGAACGCGACGCCGCGCAAACTGCGTTCTTCATTGGCGGTCATGCAGGTTGGGACGGGATAGATACCCAGCTGGATTCAGTTTTCGACTTTGCGTTATGGAACGCATCGTTGCGGGTATTCACCAACAAGGCGCCGGTGCGTTCATTGCGCGACGAGCTGAAGTATGACGCGCTCTACCCCGACCCTTTGAAGATAACGACGTTGCAAAACAATCATGACACGGATCGTTTCATGTCGCTTGAGGGTGCAAAGCTTGAAGGGGCAATGATGCACATGGCGTTTATCTTGAGCGTGCGCGGGATTCCACAGTTCTACTACGGCGAAGAGATCGCTATGGAGGGTGGCCACGATCCCGATAATCGTCAAGACTTTCCCGGCGGCTTCCCAGGCGACGCTCGTAGCGCTTTTGATCCACAGGGTCGCAAACCAAAGGAGCAGCAGATGTATGACTGGACCCGCGCCTGGATACGTTTACGCGCCCAGCTTCCGGCACTGCGGCGCGGACAATTGATCGATCTTTTCTACGATAACGACACGTACGTTTTTGCGCGACAGGATAAAACGACAACTGTAATCATCGCGATTAATCGAGCAGATAAACAGAAGGAAATAACCGTTCCGGCGGGAACGATTGGATTGCGAGATGGTGGCAAATTGGTTCCGCTTTCAAGCGGCAGTATGTCGGCTCCGATCAAAAACGGTAGCGCCACACTAGTCGTTGGTGCCCGAACCGTTGCTGCATTTAAATACTAAAGATCCCTTATTGACGATCAATACTAACGATCCGTTTAGAAAGCGCACTTGTGCGCTATACATTAAGAGACCCGTTTAGAACGCGCACTTGTGCGCTGGGCACCTAAGCAACAACCGATGCGGCGATTCAAATCCAAACAACCAAACCTTGTTCATTACGTCACCGGAGTCACTCATCGCCGCGTGCCGATATTTCGTAACGAACACGCATGCTTACTGTTTATCGAAGCCTTAGCAACCACGCGGCAAAAAGAACCGTTCAAGCTGATCGGCTACGTATTAATGCCGGATCACTTCCACCTCTTGGTCAATCCGCTCTGCCTGGACATCAGCGTGATGGCCGGACGACTGAAAGGGAGAGCGGCTTCATTGATTTTGGCATGGCTGAGAGATGAAAAACATGAAGTGTCCCTTGCCAAGTTAAAGCTGGCGCGGCCGTTGAAGTCCGGCCAAACGCACGCGGTTTGGCAGCAGGACTTTTCGGCAGTTGATGTTTGGAGTCGCAAGTTCATCCGTCAAAAGCTTAACTACGTACATAACAATCCTGTCCGTGCCGGTTTGGTCGATCATCCGGGCAAGTGGCGTTGGTCGAGTTATCGAGCGTATTTTCCGCATCAGCCGGGCGATGTCCCGATAGAGATTGATCAGCAGTGGTTGTGGACCGATGAGGAGTTGGAAGCTGCGGGAGTTACAACGAAGGACAAAAGACCGGGGCCGGACAAGTCCGGCATCTAAACGGTCGGAGTGTTGGGCCGCACAAGTGCGGCATCTAAACGGCTGGTATCGAGTGGTGTCGGGCACACAAAATGAACTTCCCAAGAGCCAGCGGCATTCTGCTTCATCCGACGTCTCTGCCGGGTCGTTTTGGCGTCGGGGACTTTGGCCCGGAGGCTTACGCCTTCGCGGATTTTCTATCGCAGGCGGGTCAAAGCCTGTGGCAGGTATTGCCTCTTGGACCAACCGGTTATGGCGATTCACCTTACGCGTGTTACTCAGCGTTCGCAGGCAACACGTTGCTAATCAGTCCCGAGCAACTGATCAGAGATGGATTGCTAACTGATAACGATCTGGCATCCATGCCCTCGCTGCCGTCCGACGAAATTGATTTTGAAAGAGTCCACACATCGAAGGACGCCATTCTCCAAAAAGCCTACGAACGTTATCAACATTTTACCGACACACCGTTGCGCGCGAATTTTGAGAGCTTCGGCCGAGAGAACGCTTCCTGGCTCGATGATTACGCTCTCTTCCGCTCGCTAAAAACCGCAAACGGCGGCGTCGCCTGGCACGAATGGGACCTGGCGCTCGTCAGGCGCGAACCAGATGCGTTGGCACATGCCCGCGCAGATCTTCGCGAACAAGTCGATGCTCATAAGTTCTTTCAGTTTCTTTTCTTCAGGCAATGGTTTGCGTTGAAGCAATACTGCAATGAACGCGGGATCAGTATTGTGGGCGATATCCCTATCTTTGTAGCCCACGATTCAGCTGACGTTTGGACCAACCCCGACCAATTCAAACTCGATCCGAACGGCGTTCCACTCGTCGTTGCGGGCGTTCCGCCAGACTACTTCAGTTCCACGGGTCAATTCTGGGGCAACCCGCTCTATAACTGGGAGCACATGCTTGCCGACGGCTTCAAGTGGTGGGTCTGGCGGGTGCGGGCGGCGCTACAGATCGTGGACATCGTACGCATCGATCACTTTCGCGGCTTTGCAGCTTGCTGGGAGATTCCCGGCGGCGATAAGACTGCGGAGCGTGGACGTTGGGTCGAGGCGCCTGGTCGAGCACTCTTTGAAGCAATCCGAAACGAACTCGGCGAATTGCCAATTATCGCCGAAGACCTGGGTGTGATTACTCCGGACGTGGAGCGCTTGCGCGATGATTTCGGTTTTCCCGGAATGCGAATCCTTCAGTTTGGATTCAGCAGCGATACGAATAATATCGATCTGCCACACAACTATCACCAGAACGTAGTTGTTTACACGGGTACCCATGACAACGACACGACGGTCGGTTGGTTTAATAGTGTCGCCGGCGCAGGCTCGACTCGAACCGAGGAGCAGGTCAGGCTGGAGCACGATTTCTGTTTGAAGTATCTCAATACAGACGGCGATGAAATTCAATGGGACTTCATACGCGCCGTGTTGGCTTCGGTTGCAAACACCGCGATTGTTCCTTTGCAGGATCTACTCGGCTTGGGCACCGAAGCACGCATGAATCTGCCAAACAGTACGAGCGGGAACTGGAGCTGGCGATTCAGGCAGAACGAGCTGACGTCTGCGCACAGTAAGCGTTTAAGAGCGATGACGGAAACGTATGGAAGGATCCCTAAACGCGAAGGTGAAACGTTGGACTAAAATGTCTATGAAGGCGCCCATGAACAGAATGATCTCTTTGGAGTGCGGCGGCCCGGCGCCGCTTTGGTCCAGTGTTGGGTATAAGGCTTCTTGTTGCGTGAGGAAGCGGTGCCAGGCTGCCGCGGGCCAAAGCGACGCCTGGCCGTCGCACTCAAAGGAGAGGCCACTACTCAAGGATCGCATCCTTCGTTTCGTGTCGTCCTTAGCAGTCGTCGTATTCCTTGTCTCAACGCTCGCGGCGCAGTCGCCCGAGATACTCAAAGTCGATCCGCCTAGTTGGTGGGTGCAAAGCTCGATGAACCCGGTGCGCCTGCTGATAAGGGGTCGAAACCTCACCGGCGCCAGGTTGCAGCCGCTGGGGCGCGGACTTCGGGTAGTTGGCCAGCCCAAGATCAATCAAGCAGGTACATACATCTTTGCTGACATCTCGATTGCGCCCAACGCGCCGGCTGGTGAACGACGAATCAGAGTTACAACTCCGAGAGGGAACGCTGAGGCGCGTTTCGAGGTCTTGCCGCCACCGGACCGTGCCCGACGCTTTCAGGGGTTCTCACCCGATGATGTCATGTATCTGCTTATGATCGATCGCTTCAGCGACGGCGATCAGACGAACAATAATCCTCCTGAATCGCGCGGCATCTACGATCGTGGCAACAAGTTTTACTACCATGGCGGCGATCTTCAGGGCGTCATCGATCGTTTGCCTTATCTGAAAGACCTGGGCGTCACGGCGATTTGGTTAACCCCGTGGTATGACAACTACAACGGTCTGAATCATATCGAGCTGAAGGAAGACAAACCCAGCACAGCCTTTCACGGTTACAACCCACAGGACTTCTACCGAGTTGAAGAACACTTCGGCACGCTCGCCAAGCTTCAGCAGCTCGTAGATGCCGCGCATAGAGCCGGCATCAAGATCATTCAGGACCAGGTAGTGAACCATACCGGTCCTTATCACCCGTGGGTTGACGACTCACCTACTCCAACCTGGTTCAACGGCACTCGAAAGAACCATCTCAAAAATGTTTTCCAAACGTGGGTATTGCATGACCCACAGCCGGTTGAGCAGCTGAAGCGAGAAACGATGGAAGGGTGGTTTCTCGACTTTCTTCCCGACCTTAACCAGCACGATCCGGAAGTGTCACGTTACCTGATTCAGAACACCTTATGGTGGATCGGCACGACCGGCCTCGACGGTATTCGAATGGACACCTGGCAGTATGTGCCAAACGCTTTCTGGCGCGATTGGAATCGGGCGCTCAAGCGGGAGTTTCCGCGGTTCACTGTGGTTGGTGAAGTCAAAGACGGTGACGTGGTCCACACCTCATTCTTCCAGGGAGGTACGGTCCGTTTCGACGGCGTAGATTCGGGTCTGGATTCGTTGCTCGACTTCCCCCTTTTCTATCCCATTCGCCATGCCTTCGCTGAAGGAAAGGCATTGGATGACGTCCCAAAGACTCTGGCGAAGGACTATCTCTATACAAATCCCGAAATTCTTGTGACGTTGCTGGGAGGCCACGATGATGGCCGGTTTATGAGTGAGAAAGGCGCCACGCTGGAAGGGCTGAAGCTGGCGAATACCCTCGTCTTGACCACCCGCGGCGTGCCGCAGCTCTATTACGGCGACGAAATCGCGATGACTGGCCCGGACGAGCCAACGACGCGAAAGGATTTCCCAGGTGGATTTCCTGGTGATAAGCGAAACGCGTTTACTCGCGAAGGACGGAGTCTTGAAGAGAATGATGTGTTTGATCATATTCGAAAACTTAACCGGGTGCGCGCTGAACTCGAGCCCCTGCGTCGCGGCTCGCTGATTAATCTTTATACAACGGGCCAGCAATATGCCTATGCCCGCAAGACGAAGAACCAAGTCGCCATTGTCGTCATCAACAACGATAAGAAAGACGCGACCATCGACCTTGACGTTACGGGTTTGGGCATCGCAAATGGCACCTTGCTGAATGATCTATTAGGACCAATGCGTTCGCTCCAGGTTCGAGATGGGAAAGTGCGGATTGCGCTTCCGCAAAGGTCGGCGGGAATATTGGCTGCACCAGACTTGAGATCGACACCTCCCAGGTAAGGAGTAAATCAAACTGTTAGTTTGCTTCGAGGTTAGCAAATGTTCGTGGCATTCAACGGTCCGCAAACTAACAGTTTGCGTTACGTAAGACAGGTTAGCGTCGACTACGTGAGCAGGTGGTCGATCTGCTAAGAAGACGCTCGCGGCTTTGCCGCCGGATGTGCGGCGGTGGCTCTGCCCCGCCGCAAATCGCGTTTTTCGAATCCGGGGCTATGCCCTCAGGGCAGCCCACATTATCAATTAAGCACATTGCCGGAAGGGCGTAGCCGCTTCCGCACATCAAGCGGCAGAGCCGCCATCCCAATCGCCGGTTCATAATCCGACAGGACTACGCCAATGCAAAAACCACGCTTGAGCTTCTGGCAGATCTGGAACATGAGTTTTGGCTTCCTCGGCATCCAGTTTGGCTGGGGCCTCCAGATTGCCAACATGAGTCCGATCTATAAGTACCTGGACGCCGAAGAGAGCACCCTTCCTTATCTCTGGCTTGCTGGTCCTATCACGGGCCTCATCGTGCAACCCATTGTAGGGGCGATGAGTGATCGGACATGGAACAGGTTGGGTCGTCGCCGTCCCTACTTTCTTGCCGGCGCGATCCTGGCGAGTATTGCGCTGTTCATTATGCCTAACTCCAGTGCACTCTGGATGGCCGCCGGTCTGCTCTGGATCCTCGACGCCAGTATCAACATTACGATGGAACCGTTCCGGGCCTTTGTGGCCGATAAGCTGCCAGAGGAACAGCGCACCCTCGGTTTCGTCATGCAGAGTTTCTTTATTGGAATCGGTCAGACTATTGCTAACGCGTTGCCAATCATCCTGACTGCAGTTGGCATAACCGGCGTGCTGGCCAGCGGCATTCCCGTGACGACCGAGTACGCCTTCAAGATCGGTGCCGTAGTGTTCCTGCTGGCTGTAGCTTGGACGGTGGTGACTACAAAAGAATATCCGCCTGAGGACATGGAAGCGTTTCAGCGGATGAAACGCGAGCGCCGCGGGGTGCTCGGTGGCTTTGCGGAGATTTTTTCTTCGATTAGGGAAATGCCCAGAACGATGAAACAACTGGCCGTCGTCCAGTTCTTTACCTGGTTCGCCCTGCCGTGTATGTGGCAGTTTTTTGGCCTGGCGGTAGCGCGACAGGCTTTCGGGGCAACCGATGCGGGCACGCCGGGGTTTAAGGAAGGAACCGAATGGGGCGGCCTATGCTTTGCGGTCTATAACATTGTTTGTTTTGCAATTGCATTTCTGCTGCCCGCGCTCGCAAAAGCAACGAGCCGTAAGACTGTTCATGCCATCGCCCTCGTTTGCGGCGGTCTCGGTTTGCTCTCTGTTTACTTTATTCAAAATAAGTACGGATTCTGGATTTCGATGACGGGTGTCGGAATCGCCTGGGCTTCGATCCTGTCAATGCCTTACGTGATGTTATCAACTGCGGTGCCTCCCCTCCGGATGGGGATATACATGGGCGTCTTTAACCTGTTCATCGTGATTCCACAGGTCGTTATGTCCTTTATCATGCCGCCGCTAATCAACAATGTGATTGGTGAAGACCCTGTGCGCATTGTTATGATCGGAGGGGCCAGTCTTCTGATAGCGGCGATCTCTGTCTTGATTGTCGACGATATCCACAAGCCCGTACCAGTCCGAAGTGTTCTCGATGGTGATGAACACGAACCGTTGACGACAGTTGGGACAGCCCAACCCGTACCGAGCACCGGACTGATTGACGAAGAATAATTACGACTCGCGACGAAGAGCGGGGGCATGCCCTCCTTCCCTACCTCGAACTCTTTGAAGGACCACTTGAGAGCCCAACCGGCAGTTATTCAGAGTTCAAGCAATGACTTTTACGTGAGCCCCCGGGCCGGAAGAGTTTCAGCTAATGGAGTCCTACTAATGTCGCATCAGTCAATAACGAAATCGTCGCTGATTCTTTTCCTAGACTTAGTACTTATCCTCACGTCCTGTTCGTTCACGATTCAAGGTCAGGCGCCCGTTCGCGATGTCTCGAAGCTGCAGGCGCGGGCGCCGCGCGACTGGGTGCGTGACGGTGTCGTTTACGAAATCTATCCGCGCGCCTTTTCGCAGCAGGGAGACTTCAACGGCATTACCGCTCGATTGGATGGTCTAAAGGAACTTGGCGTGACGATCCTTTGGCTGATGCCCATCCATCCGATTGGGCAGTTAAAGAAGAAGGGAACTATCGGCAGTCCGTACGCCGTGCGTGACTATTACGGCATCAATCCTGACTATGGCTCGAAAGAAGATCTTAAGCATTTGATTTCCGAGGCTCACAAGCGCGGGATGAAGGTGATCATCGATATCGTCGCCAATCATACTTCCTGGGACAGCGTCTTGATGCAGCATCCGGAATTCTACAAGCGCGATGCCAAGGGAAATATCACTTATCCGTACGATTGGTATGACATCGCTGCCCTTGACTACCGGAATCAGCAGTTGCGTCGTTACATGACGGACATGCTTAAGTATTGGATTCGTGAGTTTGACCTGGATGGCTTTCGCTGCGACGTGGCCGGCGAAGTTCCCACCGACTTTTGGGAAAACGCGCGGGTGGAGTTGGACAAAATTAAACCTGATATCCTCATGCTGGCCGAAGCGCACAAAGCTGAGTTGCTGGTTAAGGGGTTTGAGCTGGATTACTCCTGGCCTTTGCACAGCGCGTTAACCGACGTGTTGCAGGGGCGCAAACCGGCGAGCGACATCCGCACCGCCTGGGAGAATGAAGTGAAGGAGTGGCCTCGCAATTCAACGCATATGCGCTTTTCAGATAATCACGACGAGCGGCGTGCGATTGCTCGTTTTGGTGAACGGGGCGCGTTGGCGGCATCGGCGTTGGTATTTACGCTGGACGGGGTACCACTGCTTTACAACGGCATGGAGGTGGGTGACTCAAC
>DASQKG010000511.1:0-14474 GCA_035630655.1 Pyrinomonadaceae bacterium | reverse complement strand
CAGATCGGGAAATCTAAAATGAAACTACCCTCGATACAAGGCACCATTCGCAGACGCATTCTTGCCAACTTTCGGGTTGATCCTGAGACGATGCAGAGGCAACTTCCTTCTCGCTTCAGGCCGAAGGTGTACGAGGGATTTGCGGTCGCCGGCATCTGCATGATTCGCCTGGATCATATTCGCCCAAAGTTGATGCCTGAGATCGTCGGAATTAGCAGCGAAAACGCGGCCCATCGCGTGGCTGTCTTGTGGGATGAAGACGGCGCCACTCGTGAGGGCGTGTTCATTTCCCGCAGGGATACAAACTCTCAACTCAATCTACTTCTGGGCGGGCGCATCTTTCCGGGTGAACATCATGAGGCATCGTTTGACGTTCAGGAATCTGAGGCCTCGGTGAACATAACAATGAAGTCTGCAGATGAGGCGATTAGAGTAGAGATTGATGGAAGCATCGCGGAGGAATTGCCGCCGACTTCCATTTTTTCATCTTTAGCGGAAGCTTCTTCTTTTTTTGAAGGTGGGGCTGTCGGCTACTCAGTAACTAGTGATCGCCATCGGCTGGATGGTTTAAGGCTCAAGACCAAAGAGTGGCTCGTTCAGCCATTATCTGTCAGAAGAGTGCATTCGAGTTATTTTTCCGACAAGGAGAAATTTCCCAACGGCAGCATAGAATTTGACAACGCGTTAATCATGAGAAATGTGGACCATGAATGGCACAGTGTGGACGACTTATATCTGTAAGATTTCCCATCCACAGATTTAACAAGCTCGCAGGACAACGCGACCGCATACTAGCGCCTTTTGCTGCGATGTGCCGCGAACGGTTCGCCTTTAATAGGTCGTCTGATTAGTTACCCCATTAACTGGATACAGAACTTTTTCACGTCAATCTTTCCTGCTTCCCGGGCAAAGTCAATGGAAGAGGATTCGCTCCGTTGGTTTATGAAATGCTTGAAATGCGGTTTTGAAGAATCGTACTGGGACTTGGGCGGGATACGCTGGAAGGCCGTGGGCAACTCGAGGAATTTCCGGAAGTGCCCGAAGTGTGGGATAAGGTCCTGGCATCAGACTTACAAAAAAGAGGACAACATCAACCCGGCCAATTCTTAGATCGTTACAGCATTGCCTCATGCTGAAATAGACTTGACTACGACTATTGACCTCGGACAGCGCCGTTTCGGCTAACGAAGGATTCGGATCTTAACGAGGTCCCCCGAGTGTTCGGTGCCGTTCTCCGATGCCTGGCCAATATCGTCATTCGTGGCCTCGTGGACCAAAGAATGGAGGCTGCCTTGCAAGCTCTCATAAGACATACATCGATGACGATCCTGGCGTTAATTGCTTCCACAGGGATCGTAGCGGGACAAACGTTCTCGCAGTGGTCCCCCTTCTGTGATGGTGTCAACCACACCGCGGGTATCGCCCTCGGCGATCTGGACGGCGATGGCGATCTGGATATCGTGTTCGCCAATGGCCGGCACTTCGCGGAACCAGATTGGGTGTTTTCCAACAACGGGAAGGGTGACTTCTACGCACGGCGCGCGCTGGTAAACGAGCCTGATCGATCGTATGGAGTGGCACTAGGCGATCTGGATGGTGACGGAGCTTTGGATATCGTCGTAGCGAACGACACTGGCAACCGCTCGGCGCTCTATAGAAACGATGGCAAAGGAAACTTCACCTTCTTGCGAGGCCTGGGCTCGGGTCGTGAAGCACGGCGCGCCGTAGCCCTTGGCGACCTCGACAAGGACGGCGACCTCGACGTTGTCCTGGTTGGGCCTGAGCAAGATCACATTTATATCAATGAGACCGGCGGCCGCTGGACCGAGCGTCTACTTGGCTCTGGAAAAGACTGGAGTCTTTCGGTTGCGTTGGCAGATCTCGATGGTGATGGTGATCTAGACATCATCGTAGCCAATCGCTATCAGGTACATAGCCTCGTCTATATAAACGACGGGCGCGGCGGCATCGCAGAGAAACGAGAGATCGGCACCGGCCGCGAAGACACGACCTCAGTTTCCGTGGGAGATGTAGACGGCGATAACGACCTGGATATTGTGACTGCGAATTGGCAGCAACAGCACGTAGTACACCGTAATGATGGGCGTGGCTATTTCCGTGACAGTTACCTATTTGGCACAGGCAAGGAACTCACATGGACAGTCGCTCTGGGCGATATGGACCTGGACCGCGATTTGGATATCGTTGTCGGAAATGTGGCCGTGTCGATAAAGGGTGTCGATCTTGACGGCGACGGCCAACCCGATCGTTATGTGCAGGAGAACGGCGGCGAACCCAGCCGAGTCTATGTAAACGACGGCACCGGTCGCCTGGTCCCCGGGAGTCAATTCGGCGCCGGCAACGATAATACAAGGCCAATCGCCCTCGGCGACGTGGACCGGGACGGCGATCTCGACATTGTCATAGGTAATGATTGTCAGCCCAACAACGTCTTTTTCAACTCGTTGCGTGGACCGAAGCCGAAACTGCAATAAACTCCGATTGAGAGCGGCTCTTCAGGGAGGAACGAATTAGACCCAGGAACTATCGCAGGAGGATCTGGGCAGCAGGACTGTTAGTCGTGGCGCCGCTAATCAGTCTCTGCTTTCCTTTGCCCGAACCGCGAACGCGAGCGCTCGGGGCGGCCGGTCCGCTTCCCGTGATCATCGGGATGCAGGAGCCGCAAGGTCTGCCGGCGCTACCCGCGACGCACGCGAGCAGGGAGAGCGAGGCGATTGTCCGGCAGGTGGACCACGTGTTGGTCGCGATACCCGACGATGGACGCAACCTGGTGTCGCTTCTGACCGAGCGTCTTGCTTTACCCATCGTCTGGCCTCAGCCGGGTTCGGAGTGGAAGGCGAGCACGGGCATCAGCCTTGGCAATGTGAACCTCGAAATATTTCATCGAGAACCTCCGCCACCGGGCCAGCCACCGAGGATCCCACGCATTACCTCGTTAGCGCTCCAGCCGACGAATCTCAAGATCGCCCTCAACGAACTACGCTTACGCGGCATTACTCATGACCCGCCGCCAGAGCCGAAGTCCGGGCCAGCCCGTGAGCCATTGCCGCGATGGACCACTGTCGGGCTGAGGGGTTTCGGCCATGGCCTCTTTTTGATTCAATACGCTTTCGACATGGACGAGCGCCGCTTACGCTTTGACCGCGTGTTGCGCGAAGGTCAGGGTGGTCCTCTGGGTGTCGTTCGGGTACGCGAAGTCGTCATTGCTCCGGACCCCTTGGGTGATGTGAGAGCGCAGTGGACGAAGCTCCTGGGACCGGCCGAGACCGGCGAGGCGGACCTCTGGGTGGTTGGTGAAGGGCCCAGGATTCGCCTGGTTAGCGGCGGAGATCCGCGCACTGGGAACATCGTGGTCGAGGTCCAGAGTCTGAAACGTGCGGCCAGGGCATTGCGCCGCCTGGGTATTAGTGCTGAGGCTACGCGTCGGCAAATCAGGATTGATCCGGAAGTGATGTCGGGTCTGCGGCTGATGCTGGTGGAACAGCAGCGTCCATTGCGCCCTCGGTAATGGCTGACAACAGAGGTCATCGGGTGCGATGAATACCGGGGCTGCGCGCTTCGCCGGACACCCCGAAAAGACGGGCTTCCAGTCAGTACAAAAATTGACTCCCACCTCTAATTCTCTTAATGTCTCGCCGAACCAACCTTCAGTGAGTTCCTAATCATTTAACCAGGAGTTCAACAAATGAAAAGCGTCTCTCCTATTAGTTGCGGTTCTACCACCAACCGAGTTGCGGTGTTGGTCTTGATCGCGGCTCTGGCAACATCCGCATTCGCCCAGCAGGGCTACAAAAAGCCGCCGCAAGATGTTCTGGACATTCTGACTGCGGCGGTGACGCCGACTGCCTCAGTGAGTCCGGCGCGCGACTCGATCCTGCTGAGCACTGGTCTGCGTTATCCCCCCATCGCCGATCTGGCGCAACCGATGTTGAGACTGGCGGGTCTCCGCATCAACCCAAACACCAACGGTCCGCACCGATATCAATATGCCGTGGCGCTGACTCTCAAACGAATTAGTGACGGCTCCGAAGTCAAGATCGCTCTGCCGCCAGGCGCGAAGATCGGATCGCCGCAATGGAGCGCAAACGGAAAGCACTTTGCGTTCACGAATACTACCAACACGGGAATCGAGCTTTGGGTTGGCGATAGCGCCAACGGAAACGTGCGCAAGCTGAAAGCCATTACCCTCAACGACACTGAAGGCGAGCCTTTTCAATGGATGCCGGACAATAAAACCCTGCTGGTCCAACTCGTACCCGCGAAGCGGGGCCCAGCACCTGCGGCTTCGGATGTGCCACGCGAACCCAATTCGCAGGAGAGCACGGGCAGGGTGGGGCCGATACGCACGTTCCAGGATTTGCTGAAGTCTCCTCACGACGAAGACTTGTTCGAGTATTACGCTACCTCTCAGCTTGCTCTGGTCGATAGCAGTAATGGAAAACTTACGGAAGTGGGCCAGCCCGCAATCTTTCAGTCGGAAGACGTAGCGCCTGATGGGCAGCATATTCTGGTGGTCCGCAGCCGCCGTCCGTTTTCTTATCTCCACCCAGCGTTTGCTTTCCCGCGCGACGTGGAAGTTTGGGACCTGAAAGGGAAGGTGGCTCACAAGGTGGCCAGTCTTCCGTTAGCGGATCAGGTGCCGATTGATGGCGTAGTCACGGGACCAAGATCTTATCGCTGGCGTCCGACGGAACCGGCCACGCTCGTTTGGATCGAGGCGCTCGATGGCGGCGATCCGAAAAAGAAAGTCGCTCATCGCGACCGGGTTCTGATGCTGAAAACCCCTTTCTCGACCGCGCCGGTGGAGTTAACCAGGACGGAGCATCGCTTCTCCGGAGGCACATTTGGAGAGAAGGACGGACTGCTACTCCTATCGGACTTCGATCGTAATCGCCGCTGGGTTAGAACATTCATGATGAATGCTGACAAGCCGGGAGAAGCGCCCAAGCTGGTTTGGAGCCGCAGCGCGCAGGATCGCTACGGCGACCCCGGCACTCCGGTTACGCGTGTACTGCCAAACGGCAAGCGGGCCATTTTGCAAAATGGCGACTCAATCTATTTGACGAGCACGGGTGCAACTCCGGAAGGTGACCGGCCTTTCCTTGATCGCTTCAATTTGCTGACTCAGAAATCTGAACGTCTCTTCAGAAGCGATGCGGTTCATTACGAGACTGTCGTGGCTTTGCTTGATGACAACGCCGGGAAGTTTATTACGCGACATGAAAGCACCACGGCCGCGCCGAATTATTATCTGCGCACCGCGGGAACTTCGGGCGGTAACCCAATTGTGCCGCTCACAAAGTTTCCGGATGCCACCCCGCAGTTGCGCGGGATCAAGAAGCAGTTGGTAACTTACAAGCGCGCGGATGGCGTGCAGTGCTCCTTCACGCTCTACTTGCCTCCGGGTTACAAGGAGGGCACGCGGCTGCCAACCATCGTCTGGGCCTATCCGTTGGAATTCACCGACCCCGGCACGGCGGGACAGGTCACAGGCTCGACCCAACGCTCCACGCAAATTGTCGGTTCCTCGCATCTCTTCTTCTTGTTGCAAGGCTACGCAGTATTGGACAACGCGACGATGCCGGTGGTGGGTGATCCGGAAACGGTCAACAACACTTACGTCGAACAAATTGTGATGAGCGCTAAAGCAGCAATCGATAAAGCCGCGGAAATGGGTGTCACCGATCCGGAGCGAGTCGGCGTGGGCGGCCACAGTTACGGCGCGTTCATGACGGCAAACCTGCTGGCGCATTCCGATTTGTTTCGCGCCGGCATCGCGCGGAGCGGCGCTTACAACCGCACGCTGACACCGTTTGGTTTTCAAAGTGAGCGGCGCACGCTTTGGGAAGCGCCTGACATGTACATCAAGGTTTCGCCATTCATGGTGGCCCACAAGATTAATGAACCGATCCTGTTTATTCACGGCGAAGCCGACGACAACACAGGTACGTTTCCGATTCAGTCAGAGCGGATGTACCAGGCAGTGCGTGGACACGGCGGCACTGTCAGGCTGGTGACCTTGCCGCTCGAGGCACATGGCTATGCCGGACGCGAGACCATCGAGCACGTGCTTTACGAAATGATCAATTGGTTTGATAAGTATGTGAAGCACGCGCCGTCGCGTTCGAAGCAACAGACCGCGGCGAAATGAGCACCGGAATGAGCCTGCCTCTAATCGACAGCTTGTCGCTCGCGCCGTTGCCTCCCCGCCCCTGAAGCGAAGCGAAGGTTGGAGTCGCGGCGAGGCGATGAAGTCAGTACCACCTCGGCACAGCCACGCGGCACATCCGGCGGCATAGCCGAATCTGCCGTGGCCCATGTCTTTCGGGGCAAGTCGGCGATTGTGAAGCCATTACTTGGTTGCACGATAACCATCAGGCTGCAGAGCAGGAGAAAAGTCTGCAGCCGAATGAACCCGCCATGGCGCGGCTTTGTTCGATGACGGCACAGTTCGACGATCATGTTTTATCTCCCTGGAGTGCTGGCGGAGTAATGTGACTTCTACGCGATGGAATATAATCGGACGTATGAGCTCCATCAAGAAGGCACCTTCAGGTAACCATACTCGCCATGGTCGCCCCAATCCGGTCAGCGGCTGTCCGCTTTGACTCAAGAGTCCAACCATCATCTTCCACACAGGTCTGGCTCTTCACAACCGTTCACGTATTTCTCTCTACCCTGAGCGACACATCATCGAGTCGGCGATAGTGAATAAAGACTATAGAATATTAGGCGATCGGCGCCCCAATACTTTGTACTGACAAAGGCGTAAGGCTATTTGAAATTCCGGGCCGCCCTGGCATAGAACGACAACCTGAAGTGTGTCGGACACTACAATAAGGACAAACTATGGAATCTAGCGACGAAAAAATAATCGAACTGAGCAAAACGAAAATCGCTCTGGCTATTCTTGGAACATGCGCCTTTGTGGCGATAGGAGTGTGGTTGCTGTCGCTTGACGAGGCAATCATCCGGACGAGTAGTAGTTATAGGCTTTTGTTCAATGAGCCAATGTATGCGCGCGGGCTGGGAATTGTTTCAATCATAATTTTTGGGTTGCTCGCATTATTCTTTGTCAAAAAGCTATTCGACAAAAAGCCGGGACTGGTATTTAACAACTCCGGGATTGTCGATAACGCAAGCGCGGTCGCTGCTGGTTTTATCCCATGGTCGGAAATCACAGGCTCCGACATATTCGAAATGCCCCAGCAGAAGATGCTGATTATCATGGTCACAGATCCCGAAAAATACGTCGACCGGGGAAACGCGGTGAAGCGGAAACTAAATCAGGCTAATTACAAAATGTGTGGCAGCCCTATCGCCATCTCCGCGAACGCACTCAAGATCAACTTCGTAGAACTCAACGCTCTCTTTGACGAGTACCAACGAAAATACGGCAGCGCATAATATGAACCAGGTCTCAAGAGTCCTCCGTTGGTGCAGCTTCGGCTTTGCCGCCTGATGTGCGGCGGCAACGCCGTATCTGACACGTCTTCCCATCTCTAACGATTAAATGTGAACGTTAGCAGTAATGCGCATATGCCTCTGCCGGTTGCACATGGCACCCACCCGCTTACCGCGCGGTGGTACTGACTTCATGTCACTGCTCTCGCGGCGCTGCTGAAGCGCCGCGTTAATTAGTTTTCAACTGTTCGTCAAATTGCGTTATATGAGTAGCAAAATAAAAGTTGCTCAGAGTGACCAACAAATCCTGGATTGTTATCCGGTGATGGCAGAACTGCGTCCGCATATCCAACCTGACGAGTTTTTGCCGATGGTCAAAAGACTAAAAGAGATTTCCGGTTTTCAGTTAGCTTACCTAATCGACAGCGGAATCAAAGCCGTCGCCGGTTTCAGGATTTCAGAGTGGCTGGCTGGCGGTAGATATCTTGAAATCGAAGACCTCGTCGCGAAAAGCACTGATCGTTCGAAAGGGTACGGCGGCGAGTTGTTTGATTGGCTGGTCCAACATGCCAAAGAGAATAACTGTCAGCAAGTGCGATTGGTTTCGCGTGTCAGCAGGCTCGATGCTCACCGTTTTTACATCAGAAAAGGAATGAATCTCGAAGCACATTATTTCTCGATGAATCTTCAGTGAAAGGGCCTTATGATGCACTCTACTCTCGACCAGCGAGATCTACTGCTTGCCGCCTGGAGAACCAACAACCGCGTCACCACCTTCCTTGTTGAACACTTACCTCCCGAGCTATGGATAGCCAGTGTCCCGGGCGCGCCGCGACGGACCGTGCGGATGATCGCCGGCCATATCCACAACGCACGTTGTATGTGGATCAAGACGCTGGGAAAGGAATTCGGCATCGCCGTGCCTCGGGCTGTGAACCGGCACAAGGTGGAGCCAAAGGATCTGATTTCAGCACTAGAGCTCAGTTGCCGCGGCATTATCAGTTTGCTGACGCTCGGTTGTGATCGAGGCGGCGTAATCCCCACCTCTTCGGCGTATGTATGGCGCAACCTTCCGCTCGACGTCGGGCATGTCCTAACCTATTTTGTGGCACATGAAGGTCACCACCGCGGACAGATTGTCATGCTCGCTCGTCAACTGGGCCATCGTTTGCCCGTTGAGATTACGGGTGGACTTTGGCAATGGTCGAAACGCTCTCAGGAGATTTCGTAACGCAAACTGTTAGTTTGCGGATCCGTTACCGTATTCCGCTCGCGAAGACGGAAGGCTAACAAGCTTTCGTTGTTCGGCGGTTTTCTCCGTTTAGATTTGGCACTTGTGCCATCGCTCCGATAGCGGACAAGTCCGCTCTCTAAACGGATGAATTCTAGTCAGATCTTGGGTTTGGACCGAGAAGCGGTTACGTAATTTAGCGCAGGGTTGCCGCGTCGCGCGGCTACCCTGGGTAAAAGCGGTCTACGATAACCAACCCCAAAAGGGGTTGTGTCGGTTTGGAGAACCCATAGCCAGGTGGTTCAAGGCTATGGATTGGGGTGATTCGTTGGATTTCCACGTTACAGACGGCTATTCGACATGCGCTTGCAACTGAAACCGGGATATGCTGCCTCTTAAGTAAGCGCTTTACACGGCAATTCGGGTGACGCGCCCAGCCAAAGCCTGGCGTTCGGCAGTTAATCAATGGAATTCTTAGAACAAAACACTCCGAGCACCAGCAAGTTCAAGATGAGATTTCTTCTCGCCATCTGTTTACTTCTGATTTCAATGTCCTCAATCGCGGGCGCACAGCCGCGCGCATCGCTCACCCGAGCACAAACCAGAGAAGCCGAACGCCACCTCTCGGAACTGGGTTACTGGACCGGCGCCGTCGACGGACGATTTGATCCTGCGACGCGCTCCGCACTCATCGCGTTTCAGAAGTGGGAAGGCCGTCCTGCTACGGGCCAGCTTACGCTCGATGAGCTCGAGGCCATTCGCCGGAGCGACTTTCCTAAAGCGAGAGAACCTGGATACGCCCACATAGAAGTTGATCTGGATCGTCAGGTGCTTCTGTTGATCAACGAAGAAGGCAGCGTCAGAGTTTTACCGGTCTCCACCGGCAACGGCAAACCGTTTATGGACGAAGGTCAGACAAGCGTAGCCTACACACCCCGCGGCCGATTTATTGTTTATGACAAAACGGCCGGTTGGGAGAAGGGTTACCTGGGGTCGATGTATTACTCAAATTACATCAGCGGCGGCGTGGCTATTCATGGAAGCCCGAATGTTCCAATCCAGCCGGCCAGTCATGGTTGCATTCGGATACCAATGTTTGCCGCTCGGGAAATGAGTAAGCTACTACACTTGGGAACAATCGTTCTGGTTTACGACAAGGTCTCATTCGTATCGGCAAAGTCGTGGGTTGAAAACCCCAAACTCAAACCGGTAGCCGATATCGAGTAGCGCACATCAGCACGATGACGTGGTCCCCAGTGTTGTTGGGAAACACAATAGTGTTGGCTGACCCCCAGACATGCTGAAACTCTGAACTTAATTATTAGAGTTTTCGTCATCTAGTCAGTAGAGTCATACCGACGGGCTTATTGAGGTTGCCTAATGTATTGTCCGAATTGTAGTCAGGAACAGATTTCCGATGAGATGCGCTTCTGTTCACGTTGCGGGTTTTCGCTCATTGCCGTGAGAGACTTGGTCGCGAGCGGGAATGTACTCGTGAAACCAGAAGGGGAAACGCCTCAGCTTTCTTGCGGTCAGAAGCGTGTGCGCCGAGCTACGTGGATGTTACTGGCGAGCCTGGCCCTAGCGCTTTTTGTCGGCTTCATAACAGCCATGGACGATGATTTCGCTGCCTTATTGCTGTTTCCATTTCTGATTTTTGTGATTGGCTTTGCGTTCCTGCTTTATGGCGTCTTTATCGCCGACAAGAGAGCGGCGCGAAAGAAAGCAGCTGCCTTACAACAGCAACTCGCCACAGCGATGCAAGCACAACTGAGCGCCGCACCACGCACTCCAGAACTGTACCCCTCACGGATGGCGCCCATCGAAAGTTTCCCTGCACCAAGGCCCCAGACTGCTGAGATGGTTCGGCCACCGAGCGTGACAGAGAACACAACGAGATTGCTCGACGAGTAAGCCAATCCAGGCCGCGAGTATGTAGACAACGTTGACGGTCTTTGTGGGAATCTGAAGGATCGCGTGGAAATAAGTAGAGGGTCTCAATGACACCTTGTACGGAATGCGCGAGTTCATTATTCGCGACCCCAACCGGTTTTGGCTTACTTTCGCGCAATTCGCACCGACTCCATAAGGGATATGCAATCACAGAATAAGTTTCGAGCAATTCTTCTAGCGGCCACGCTCGTCCTCTACGTCTCTCAAGTTGGGCTCGGCCAGCAACCATCAGACAAGACTCAATCAACGGATGATGTGTTGAGAATCAACACAGAGCTCGTGCAGACAGGTGTCACCGTATTTGATAAACAAGGACGCTTCGTTGATGGACTGAAGAAAGAGGACTTCGAGCTGCGCGTTGACGGTCGTCCTGTTTCTATTTCCTTCTTTGAAAACATCGTGGCTGGAAGTCAGAGAGACCGGACAGCACGCCTGACTGGAAAAGAACCAGCGACTCCCACAGGCGCTTCGTCAGTACCGTCATCCAGGCAGCGCACAATCGTATTCTTCCTTGACGATCGCCATCTCTCTCTTGACAGCGTGGTCCGAACACGAAAAACCCTTCTTGATTTCATAAATAAACAGATGGGTCAGAACGATCTGGTGGCTATCGCTTCCGCCAGTGGCCGGATCGGTTTCCTTCAGCAGTTTACGGATAACAAAGATGTGCTGCGCGCGGCAGCCGAGCGCATAGGCCATGTGCCCTACATTGTGTCGGACTACGGGCGTAACCCCGGCGGTCCCATGACTGAATACATGGCTCTCACCATAGAGAGCAGGAGTGATTCCAATGTCGCCGAGTTCTATATTCAGGATTGCTTGAAGTGGGCGTCCAGGGGCGCCACGAGGCAGGAGCGAGGCGCGGCACGCCGGCAATGCGAGGTGCAGGTTGCAAACCGTGCCCGGCAGATTCTGCTTCAGGCCGGCACGGTCACCTCCGGCACATACTATTCGCTCGAAACCCTTCTTCGTTCCGCCCAGAGAATGCCGGGCAGCAAGTTGGCTTTCGTTTTCTCAGACGGATTCCTGGCCGATACAGGACCACGCGGCCCTATCGCCGGCGATAAGCTGGGCCGCATGACCGATGAGGCGCGCCGCGCCGGCGTTGTGATTTATACGATCGATACGCGTGGTCTTATTTCAGGGGCGGTGGATGCAGCGGGCAGCGTTCCGTTTGACGCGGATGGCAGACTGGAAAGCGCGAAGCTGCGCGAGATCGCCGCGTCCCAGGATGCCTTGAATGCTCTGGCGGGAGATACGGGCGGACGCGCTCTCAGAAATCAGAACTACTTCGACCAGTTCATCAATGAGGCATTGGAGGAGACCTCTCGCTACTATTTATTTGCCTGGCGACCGGAAGCAAACGATGAGAAGAATGAGAAACTAAGGAAGATAGAGGTAAGCGTTATCGGACATCCCGAGCTGACCGTTCGTTGGGCGCGCGGCTTTGTCAGTAACAGCGCCATGGCCTCCGCCGCAGACGCAACTTCAAAAGAAAAACCAACCGCTAAGCAAGAAAAGAAGCCCGATTCAGAGTTAAGCCAGGCCCTCAACGATTTTTATCCGAGACAAGGGCTTCCTCTACAACTGTCTCTGATATATCTGGACACACCTGCCAACGGCACTGTCCTGACCAGTTCGGTGCAGGCGCCTACGGAATTTCTTTCCTACGGCGAGCAAGACAATGAACCGGCGCAGTTGAGCATTGCCGGCGTGATCCTCAACGATCAGGGCAAGCCCGCTGCGAGCTTTAGAACTGGCTTGAAGGTTAACCCGTCTTCGCCGAACGACGACTCGAGAAACTCTCCGACGGTTATCTATAACTATCCGGCGCCGTTGAAGCCGGGTATCTACCAGGTGCGCGTGGCAGCGCGCGACGAACGCAGCGGCGCGCTGGGAAGCGCGATGCAGTGGATCGTGATTCCCGACCTTTCGACCCGTCACCTTTCATTGAGTAGTTTGATCGTAGGACTTAAGAGCGTGACAGATAAGAACCTGGAGTCGGGGCATACGCAGTGGAGCGTGGATAAGAAATTTGCGCACGGTTCGCATCTGAAATTTATGACTTTCATCTATAACGCTGCTCGGCAAGCGGGGGCCTCGTGGGATTTGGCGGCACAGGTGCAGGTTTTCAGAGACGGTAAGACAGTGATCTCAACGCCTTTCAAAAAAGTAGCAGCCGGCGCACAGACAGATCCGGCGCGCGTTCCCTTTACGGCCGAAATCAATCTTGCAGCATTGCAGGCGGCGCGCTACATCCTACAGGTAACAGTCGAAGACCGAGCCACGCAGAAAACCGTCTCACAGCAAACCGCCTTTTATGTTCAGTAACGGGTTGCACAAATAGTCGAGGTGCTTATCAGAAAGTGAATAACGCTGAAAGCGTTCGCGAGTTCCAGCCCAGGGTTGCGCTTTGGCAACCCTGGGAAAACGGATCTCATTTATCGAAGACCGCAACCCCGACAAGTCGGGGTTGCGTCGGCGTTTGTTAACCTCAAAGCCGCGCAACCCCTTCAGGGTTGCGAACAATTTTCTCGAGCATTTTCTGAACCCAGGGTTTCAAAGCAAACCCTGGGCTGACATTAGCCAACGCTTTCAGCGTTATTCATTCCGTTAACAAAAGGGACACCCGTGGCAGTCAACGATCAAACAGAGTTTCTTTTCTCGTACGGCACGCTCCAGATCGAGGCCGTTCAAATGGCGCTCTTTGGCCGGCTGTTGGCTGGTACAAGCGACGCGCTTACAGGGTTCGAACCGGTTCCCCTAAAGATCGACGATCAGGAGGTAGTTGCAATCAGCGGAAAGGCGCATCACCCTATGGCCACGTTTACCGGACGTGCTTCCGACGTTGTACCTGGGATGGTATTTGCTATGACACCGGATGAAATCCAGAATGCCGACAAGTATGAAGTAGCGGATGTAAAGAGAGTGTCTGTCGTCCTTCAATCGGGTATGCGTGCCTGGGCCTACGTCGATGCACGATACGCTCCATTGGATACGGGCCGACGCTGAGATCTCTCGCCGGCAGATTTGACCTACAAGCCACGGTCATATAAGGCTAGTCAATTGATGTCTATAGCTTTGCCATAAAAGTCTGCGGCGAAGCCGAATCTGACACGCCCATGACTCTCGACGAAAAGCCGATCTCTATCTCTGTAATTGTTCCCGCCTACAACGAAGAGAAGTATTTGGGCGAGACGTTAAAGAGTATTCATCGGGCCGTGCGCTTCCTGCAAAAGAAAGATGCCGTCACGACAGAAGTAATCGTGGTCGACAATGAGAGCATAGACTCTACTGCAGCTATCGCTTCATCCTTCGGCGCGAGTGTCATAAAAGAAAGCCAACACAACGTTGCGGCAGTCAGGAATTCAGGGGCGAATTTCGCAAAGGGCAATGTACTCGTGTTCGTCGATGCGGACACGATCGTGCCCGAAGAACTTTTGTGGCGCATCCACGAAATTCTGGTGAGTCCAACTTGTTTTGGCGGAGCCGTGGATACTGACTATCGACCCGCTAAGACATCAGTGAAGACCTATCTGCAACTATGGCGCATTCTTGGGAAGCTGGCAGGGGTGGCCCAGGGGGCCACGCAATTTTGCCGCAGCGAGGTATACGCTTCTTTGCATGGTTACGATGAATCGATCTACATGGGCGAGGATGTTGATTTCTTCTGGCGGATGAAGCGCTTCGCGAAACGTAATAAGGGTCATGCTTGCTTTATAGAAGATATACATGTTGTTCCTTCGACAAGACGTTTTGATCAATGGTCGTTATGGCGCACATTGATTAGCACTAATCCATTCTATGTCTTAGCATTTCGACGCAGGAGTAAGTCCTGGAGAGGTTGGTACACAGACATTCCTCG
>DASQKG010000510.1:0-25807 GCA_035630655.1 Pyrinomonadaceae bacterium | reverse complement strand
CGTGCTCTGCTTTTTGTCAGAGCCGACTGAAGAAGTGAAACGCTTTCTCGATCTGCCTAATGTTTCAATAAAGGTTTATGGAAGCGCCTCGGACAGCGGTTTCACAACGGGAAAGAATCTCGCCAGTATCACACGTGAATACAGTCCGGAAATTCTGCATCTTCATTACTTCGGTTTTATTAATATTTATTCGTGGCTGGCGCGTCTTCAATCAGTAAAACAAGTCTTCTTCACCGATCACTGTTCACGCCCCTCCGGTTATATCGCGAAAAGCGCCCCCGTTTGGAAGCGAGCTATAGGACGTATCGTCAATAGACCTCTGACGAAAGTGATATGTGTCAGCAACTATGGCCACGAATGCATGTCGTCGTTTGGGTTATTACCGCGGGATCGTTTCCAGATGATTTACAACGCAGTCGACGTTTCTCGTGTCAAAGCTGATCCGCAGCGCGCCATAGATTTTCGCCGGCGTTATTCAATTCCAATGGATCGGTCGATCGTGACCCAGGTTAGCTGGGTAATTCCGGAGAAGGGAATTATCGATTTCCTCGAGACCGCGCGCGTCGTTGGTCGCGAGAATCGCGACGTTCAGTTTGTTATTGTCGGCGAGGGAGCGTATCGCGAACAGTATATGAGGCAGGCCGTTGACATGGGGATTGCAGATCGAGTGACCTGGACCGGCATGGTTGAGGATCCGTTTGGCGAAGGCGTCTTCGAAGCGGCCGACGTGGTTTGCCAGTTCTCTCGGTGGGAAGAGGTGTTTGGGTGGATGATTGCCGAAGCTATGGCCCACGGCAAACCGGTTGTGGCCACGCGTGCGGGTGGAATCCCGGAGTTGGTGCAGGATCACGAATCCGGATATTTGGTAGATCGTGGTGACATCGAAACAATGTCAAACAAGATTCTGGCGCTATTGAAGGATCCAGGGCTTTGTAATCGGATGGGGAGGACCGGTAAGAACATCGTGCATGAGAAGTTTAATCTCACCAATAACGTAGCTAAGCTGATCGCAACTTACGGGCTCGAAGAGTGTGGTTCAGTCACAGAGCGCACTCCCGTAAGACCCGTAAGCCAACTCAGCCACTCCAAAGTAAACTAACAAGCGATCCACCAAACCACACGAAGCACCACGAATCAAGATCTTGTTTCGTGTTGCTTTGAAGCGACAGATCCTATTTTTCATCAACCCACTACCCTGAAGCCGCAATCCGCAGCATTGCTTCCAAACTGCGCTCAACATCCGTATCGGTGGTGGCCCAACATGAAACGCTGATACGCATCGCGGTTTTCCCCTGCCACACCGTTCCACCACACCAGCACGTTCCGTCTTTCTGAATTTCACTGATGATGCGGTTCGTTTTTTCAGGTTCGCCAAACGATACCAGCACCTGGTTGAGCACTACTTCGTTCAGCACTTCATACCCGGCCGAAGTGAAAGCTTCAGCGAACCGCCTCGCCTGCCGGCAATTCCTTTCAATCATCTCCGCCAATCCGCTACGGCCAAGGGAACCTAGCGCAGCCCAGACCTCAATTCCGCGACCGCGTCGTGAAAGCTCAGGCGTAAAGTCTGAGGGATTGCGGTAATCAGTTTCCGTTGGCAGATACTCCGCCGTGATTGCCATCGAGGCCTGCAGCGAATCTGCATCTCTCACGAAAGCCACTCCGCTGTCATAGGGAACGTTCAACCACTTATGTGCGTCTGTGGCCCATGAGTCTGCAGCTTCGAGACCGGCTGCCAAATGCGCGTGGGCGGGCGTTGCGCGCGCCCACAGTCCAAACGCGCCATCGACGTGGACCCACCCGCCTGCTTCATGAACGCGTTCACACACCTCCGGGATTGGATCAAACGAGCCCGTGTTAACGTTCCCCGCTTGAACACAGATAATCGTTGGACCAGTTATCGCGGGTATTGCGTTTGCGCGGAGACGGCCCTGATCATCAACAGGAACTCTTACGGCGCGATTGCGTCCCAGGCCCAACATACCCAGGGACTTGTAAACTGTCGGATGCGTCTCAGCGCTTGTGATTATTGTTATCGGCGGCGCGCCAAACAGACCGTCCGCTTCCACGTTCCAACCAGCTCGTGCGAGCACGCCATGACGAGCGGCTGCGAGCGCGGTAAAGTTGGCGACTGTCGCGCCAGTGACAAATGCGCCGCCAGTCTCCGGAGGCAATTGCAACACATCAAGGAGCCAATCCAAGGCTATCTGCTCGAGTACCGCAGTGACTGGAGTGGTGGTGTAGAGCCCGCTGTTTTGGTCCCACGCCGTGGCGAGCCAGTTAGCGGCGACAGTCGCGGGCAATGCCCCACCGATGACGAATCCAAAGAAACGTGGTCCCGGCATGGCCATAGTCGCGGGCGAGCCAAGTTCGTCAAGCTGTTTTAGCAATGAGTCCGGACTAATTGGTTCGGCAGGAAAAGGCACCCTAAACGCGGTGAGTGCTTCAACATCGTCTTCGCTCGGAGCCACTCGACGCTCGGGCAACGACTCCAGATAACGGATCGCCCGTTCGGCAGTTTCATTTAACAGTTCTCTCAATAACTTCGCTCCTTAACGAGGATAAAATCGCCCGGTGGGCCTACCAATACTTCTGAAACTTTTTCAACTGCTTGATGTTGGCCAGGTATTCGGGAGGCACGAAGAATTATAGTGGCCGCAGCCGCCACAAACATAGATTTCCATGTGGCCTCCGCGCCACCACGGATGAGCGCCAGGCAACATGTCAGGCGCATATCCACCACCAGCGTTGATTACCGTGCGGTAGATCTCGCTGCCACCACACTCGGAACATTTCTTTGTAACCTTCATAGATTTTTCCTCACTGTGATATTCCTGAGCGTAAGTGTAACGCAGACTCTGACGATGGATTCCAATTTGTCCCTCAAACCGGATCAGATTTCCAGTGGGGCGGCTTCAAGCCACTGCCTTGCACCGTTTTGCCGAAGTAAGATTTCCCAGGTTGTCTTCCAAAACGAAAGAGGCCTTGAATAATTCGAGGCCTCCTTCATATCTCGATCATGGCACAGGCGACCAGTCATTCACTCTACGCCCTGGTCCAACTGCCGCCGCTTAACGCGCCCAGCGACGCCCGTGCATGTCGAGCCATTCTCCGAGTGGCTCATCGTCCCTGGGATCCGAGCCTATACGTAGCACGTTGCCATCCGGATCCTCGACCTGCATCTCGCGAGCCCAACCATAATTCGTGGGCGGGTGACGTATCTTCGCGCCCTTGCTCTGATACTCTTCGAAAATCAACTTAACGTCCGCGAGACCAATCCACACCCAGGCGCCCAAGTGACCTTGGTCCCCCTCGACCAAAAATATGCCGCAACGATCCCGCGACACTGAGGCCATTGTTCCTGAATACTGGAAATCAATCTTGAAGCCCAGCACATACACGTAGTAGTCAAGACAACGGTCTTTTTAACAGCCCAAGGCTCTAGCGCTTTTCGGAGATCATGAGTCCGTAACGGAAAGCGCCGGACTTATATCCATCCTTCATCGCCTTGAAAGATTTGAGGAAAGTGACGAACTCCTTGCCATGTTTGTAAGCCAGTTGCCAGGTTGCCTTTTTCCCAGCAATTTCGAGGCAAACATCCCATGTTTGGGCTACCTTCTCGCTGATATCTTCGTAGTGTCGCAGTCTCAAATTATTGTTATTCAGGTGGTGCCCGTATTCTGCCAGAGTGGGAAGATCTACCAACATTCCTTCTTCGATTGGTCGTATAAATTTTTTCTCGTCTTCATGGTCCAGATCCTCATCCTTCAGCCAGGCGGCCTCGCAGATGATTCCACCCGGTACTAAAAGTTTTGACGCGCGTTTGAAAAATTCGGCACGGTTGCTCAGGTGAGATATTACTTCGACGGCCCATATCGCATCGAATTCACCTTCCACGTTCAGATCGTTGGCGTCGTGCAGCAGGAACGTTGGTTGTTGTTTCAGCTGGCGAGCCGCTTCGGTAGCCATTTGCACTTGAACCGGACTTATCGTTATGCCGGTAACTTTGCATTCCATGTGCTCAGTCAACCAAATTGAAGTGCCGCCAATGCCGCATCCGACGTCGAGGATTCGCGCGCCGCGAGAGAAATTTCCTCGCTGCACCATCAGCTTTATCAATTGCTCTGCGGCCTCGAGTTTTGATTCCGTTCCGGTCTCATAGTAGCCATGGTGAAGATGAGGTCCCCAAAGGTCCTTGTAGTACGGAGAAGCCAGATCGTAGTGTTCCTGGATAGTTGTGGTTACGTTATATGCCACCGATTGGTCACCTCTTCCTTGGTGCTGTTCCCTTGCAAAACCTATATGGCATTTTGAAATTAGGAAAGGCTCTTTACTGGGACCGCGGGCGTCCCGCCCGCAATGTCTGGTCATCCTGCAGACTGGGTCCATACGATCGCGTTCGCGCTACGCGCTCACTGGGGGCGAGACGCCCGCGGTACCAGTATCCGCGGTCCCAGTTTTTTACTCGTAACCGATCGCTTCAACCACGCGCAGCCGCATTGCCCTCTGCGCTGTCCACCATGCAGCCGCAATGGCCACAATAAGTACGACCGGTAATGTCACGAGAACGACCATCAACGGGAATTCGAAACGAAGGCTGAATCCGGCGATTAGCCGGGCGGCAGTGCGAACCAGGAAGTAAGCATTGAACAGACCGGCGATCACCCCGGCAGCGAAACCAACAACTGAAATGGCCACTGCCTCCAGGATGACGATCTTACGCACCTGGCTGCGCAGACCGCCGAGTGCGCGCAGGATGCCTAGTTCGCGTTGCCGCTCAGATACCGAAACCACAAGCATGTTCACCAGCCCCATAGTCGCCACAAAGATTGCGATCAACATCTCGAGATAGGTAAGCGTGAAAAACTGGTCCGTCAAACGCGCGCTCCAGGCTTTCAATTCTTCACTCGTATAGATGAAAGCGCGTTGCTCACCCGCCATCGCACGGTTGATTTCTCCTTTGAACCACGCCCGATCGACGCCCGGTTGAAGGTTCAGCAGGATCAGATCTACAGCGTTATCTCCCCAATACTGCTTATAAAGCGCGCGGTCCATGAACACCGAACCTTTTTCCACGTAGTAGAACTCGACGACGCCGACAACGGGTCGTGTAAGAGGCCCTTTCGGCGTTTCCAAACTGAGCTGGTCCCCGACGCGTAGGCCATTTTTGAAAGACAGGTTCTGTGAGATCACAAACCCTTCGCCGCCGCTCGACTGTTGCTGCGCGCGTCGTTCATCTCCCTCTTCGAGGAGCCCGGGTGAGTTCGCAAACCATAAGCCCATGTTGCGGGCGATTACCATGATTTCATCATTTGAGTGAGAGATTGAGGTTACTCGCATGCCGTCTGTGTCTTTCACCCCCGCAAGAGAGGCGACCCGGTGTTCCTGCTCTTCACTAAAATGATAAGTGCGCGATCGCAGTTGGTCTGAAGTGGCAATCGTCAGGTCGGCGTTGATGCAGCGATCCAGCATTCGATCGAGGGCACTTTTGTGACTGTGAATGAAAGCACCAACCGAGAAGACAAAAGACAACCCCAGCATCAACGAGCCTACAGTTGCCGATGTCCGCCGCGGCATTCTTACTGCGGCGTCAATCGACATCAGTCCCTCAGCGCCAAAAAATCGGCCCATCAGTGGCCGCATGAGTTGCGATCCCCAAACGACAAACTTCGGCAATAGTAGAATCATGCCGAATTGGACCATGATCGAGTAACCGAAGTGGACCATCAACCCAACGCCGGGTGGAGAAAAAAGCGAGAGCGCCAGACCGGCAAGGATGAATGAGATTCCAATAGCAAAGCGAGTCCAACCAAGCACGCCCTCACCCCTCTGAACCTCTATGTTGCGGAGTGCCTGAACGGGACTGAGGTGAGAAGCCGCGCGCGCCGGCAGCCAGGCCGCTAAGAGGGAACAAGCGACGCCGATGGCGAAGGCGGTAAAAGCAAAATCCCAACGAAACGTCGGAGCCTGCGGGGTGGAAGCGAGGCCGTAGAATGTCGCCGAGACGTTGCTCATAACTCTGACGGCGCCCCCGGCAAGCACGAAGCCGAGACCGACACCCACCGCCGAACCAACCAGGCCCAGTACTATTGCCTCAACCAGGAACATCTTCTGAACTCGATGTCCTTCGACTCCAATGGACCGCAGCACTCCGATCTCTTTCCAGCGCTGGTTAACGCTTACGCTCAGCGAGTTGAAAATGATAAAGATGCCGACCGTCACGGCCAACAGGCTCATGATAAGAAGACTCAAATGCATCGCCGAGACAGCTTTCTCGATGCTTTCGCTACGGCGATCAGGCTTGGCGACTTCAAAGCCCGTGGGAAGACGTGATCGCAAGCTCTGCTGGACTGCCCCCACATTCAGGGCCGGGTCCGTCATGATGTCTATGCGGTCCAGCTTTCCAACCCGATCAAAGGCCGCTTGCGCCGCATGAATATCCATCAGGGCAATGTTGCCGCCAAACACGACGCTGGCGCCGGTAGTCCTGAAGAAACCGCGTACGGTGAAATCCTGCCGGCCCCGCGGTGTGTAGATTGGAATGCGGTCGCCGTCCTTGAGTCCATAACGATCTGCGAAAGGGCGCGAGAGGGCGATTGAATCGGCCCGCTCGGTAAACGCCAGCGGGTTGCTGATTTCAAGACTTGACTGGTCAAACTCGCCTTCGTACAACTTCAAGTCACTGCCGGTGTCCATGCCCATAACCAGAAGGTTTGGCCCATCCGGCAAAGCAGTCTCAACTACCTTCTCAATAACCGGCTCGGCTAAATACACGCCGGGCGTTTGACGCACCGAGACCAGAACGTCCTCGGGGAGAGTCGCTTCACCAGCGGAGACCTGGAGGGTGGCGTGTCCGGCCAACTTCTCAACTGTGGCAGCCAGCGAACTGACAAGGGTGGTGTTAGCAGTGCGGACAGCAAAAAATACCGCGACACCGAGAGCAATGCCCGCGAGAGTAAGAAAAAGGCGGAGCCTGTGCTCGCCCCATTGTCGGAAGGTCACGAACGCTAACGGGCCAGTCATCATAAAGATTCCGTCAACACGCTCTCAGTCGTGGATGGGTGGGCACTGTCTTCAGCCACCCGTCCGTCACGCAAGATCAACATACGCTCGCAACTCTCAGCCGTGTGCCGATCGTGTGTAACGAGCAGAATGGTGTTGTTGAGTTCGCGGTGAAGCTCGTTAAGCAGTTGCAAAACGCCGTCGCCGCTGGCCGAATCGAGATTTCCAGTCGGCTCGTCTGCCAGGAGGACTGGAGGATCGAAAATCAACGCGCGAGCGATCGCTACCCGCTGGCATTCTCCACCGGACATTTCGTCAGGGCGATGGGTCGCCTGCCTGTGTAGGCCCACTCGTTCCAGCATTTCCCGCGCGCGTTTTTCTGCGTCGCGGCGGGATCTGTTTCGCAGACGTAATGGAAGAGAAACGTTTTCAAGCGCCGAGAGTGTCGGCAAGAGGTTGAACGACTGAAAGATCATGCCGACTTTTTCACGGCGCAGGCGCGTGCGCTGATCGTCGCTCAATTGCGAAATGTCAGTACCCTCGATAAAGACGCGACCTGACGTCGGAACGTCGAGACCGCAAATCAGATTCAGCATCGTTGACTTGCCCGAACCCGACGGACCCATAATGGCCACGCGTTCCCCGCGCCCGATGTTCAGATCGACATGATTGAGTGCATAAAACGTCTGCCCATCTGTGTAGGCCTTAGCGAGCTTTTCCAGTCGAACGACGCTGTTTGATTCAGTCATTTTCAGTAGGACAGGCTTTCCAGCCTGTCGATCGCGGAAAGCATAGCTGTCTGGGATCTCAAATTCGACTCCATCGTTCTTGATGGCTATCAAAAGACAGACAGGAATGTCTGTCCTACTTCCGCTGGGCTATTTGTTTCAAACGATCTCGCGTGAACGTCGTCTCATTAACCTTTTCAGGGAATTCCAGGCCCAGCGTTTCAATCTTGATCTTCGTTTGCCGCAAGAGATTATCAATTTCGGTTAGCCAGATGACTTCGCGACCGGCAACGTTCCCATACTTAGTAACTTTGAAACTTCTCAACTCCTTGCCCTCAGAATTGAACAGGTGCATTTCCGCCGGTAGGTAGTTGTCAGCGCGAAATAGAGTTATCGAACGCGTGATTACGGAGTAGCCCGGCAAGTTGAGGTTCCCTTCAACTTCGTAAACCTTGACACCGTTTAAGTCCTTCTCACTTAGCAACTGGTAATCGTATTTGTTCCACTCGCCCAGGAGTTCCTGCGCGGTTAAGCCGCCGAAGAACATCTTGTTGGTTCCGGTTTCACGAAACTGATCGGTTGAGGAAACGTAGGTTATGTTTGTTGCAGGCTGTCCCGGTCGTTCGACGCTCAAAGCTGCGAGGTCGCTCTCATCAGCCGGTTGAGCGATGTGCGTTAACGTCAACGTCTCCGCCAGAGTTTGTTTGCGCCAGATTTCAAGCTCGTAAACTTTGACTGGCTCAGACGGCGCCGCGATAGTCATGCGGACACGGTTTTTTCGGTAAGGGGATGCATCGCGCTTGAGATATTCCGCGACGATTTCTGCCCCGCGTTGTTGACGCATCGCGTTGTTGTCTGCGGAAGGCGCCGATGCTTCTCGTTTGCACGAGCTGCCTGAAAGGAGGCTGAGACTGAAGACAGCTAAGATAAAGGCTTGGGAAATACGCCGGTTGGAAGTTAAAACTTTTGATTTTAGGACCATACGTCGCACAGCATCGGCAAGTAAGTAACGCTCAGGTTGATCGTTAAAGCTCTCAGAGCCAGGAAGACTGGCCATCAGCAAAATCACCGGATAGCTTGAAGCAAATTACAGGAGATGGCGGCTAGTCGAACATCGTAATTACAATCGGAGCGCCACGCTTGTATTACGAATTTGGTTCGCGAGTCAATGATCCGTCAGCAGATTCTGCAGATCCTCGCCGTTTAGGCTACCATTTACCAATGTGCGGCCGCTTCACACTTCGATCAGTCGACAGGCTGAAGGAAAAGCTCAAGACGCTTGACTGGGCCGACATCTCGCGATTGCCGCTGCTTGGCCCCCGTTACAACATCGCGCCAAGCCAGGAGGTGTTGACAATCACGCAGCCGGAAAACGAGCCTGCGTTGAACGTGATGACCTGGGGACTCATCCCATCCTGGAGCCGCGAGCCGGCGGGTTTCATTAATGCGAGAGCGGAAACTCTGGAAGAGAAACCCAGCTTCACTGAATCGTTTGCCAGGCGAAGATGTCTGATTCCGGCCGACGGTTTTTATGAGTGGCAGCGAAATGGAAAGACAAGACAACCTTATTATTTTCAAATGAAGGACGAAGCGTCCTTCGCCTTTGCCGGCTTGTGGGATCGTTGGCGAAATCCAGACAATAAGTTTTCATCTGCGGCCCAATCTGCGGCCATCATTTCCTGCTCAATCATAACTACCACCCCAAACGAGCTATTAATGACGATTCATGATCGCATGCCGGTGATCCTCGGTCCTGAAGATTACGACAGATGGTTGCGTAAAGATGCGAGACCGGAGGAGTTGAAAGAGTTGCTTGCTCCATTTCCGGCGGGTGAGATGAAGAGCTTTCCTGTTAGTCCGCAGGTAAACCATGCCGGAGCTGATGGAGCACAACTGGTTGAGCCAGTCGAAGTCAAAGAGAGCGAGCAGGGAATGTTGTTCTAAACAGCGAGCCGCCGAAACGCAAATTGGTTTCAGATCGTCATGACTCCTCCCTGCCGGTGATTACTGTAGTCGGAAACTAACGGTTTGCTTTACGAAGTTGCCACTCAGCTCAATCGCATAGAGCCGTAACTAGCACGTCAACAGCAGTTTTCGTTGTACAGCCAAACGCAGTTGTTGTTCAGTTGCGCCAATCTTGTTGCTGCACTCGCGTACGAGGAGGCCCGTGATCCTTGAGCAGTCGATCGCGCAGTGCGCGCCCCGATACTTCTTCTGGCAGCTCGACGAAAAGAAAGTTTGCCTGCGACGGGTAGACCACCAGGCCGGGCACCGTCGCGAGTCGTTCCGCCATGTAGCGCCTGTCCTCTGCGACCAGGGTAAAGCTTTCGCGATACTCTCGCTTGAACCTGGTGACGGTTTTCAGCACGTACGCGGCCAGCCCGTTGATGTTCCAGAAGGGCTGAAGAGCGCGCAGCTTTTGTGCGCGTGCCGGCGTGGCGACCGCGTAACCTAGCCTGACACCGTGCCAGCCCAGGGATTTACCCATGCTCTTGACGACAACCAGATTGGGAATTTCGTCTACATAGTCGGCCGCGCTGGTAACGCCGGGAAGGTCCGCGAAGTCTATGAACGACTCGTCAATGATCACTGCATCCAGATCTGGCAACGAGGTCGATAAGCGTCTGACCTCGTCGATCGTGAGCCAGGCGCCCGTGGGATTGTTCGGGTTGCATATGACTAAAGTGCGTGCGCGCACTTCGCGGACGCGCGCCACAATTTCGTCAACTTCGAGCCGGAATGCGTTAGCCCGTTTGCGGAGTAACGTGTGCAACGGAAGATTTAACTCTTCAGGCAGGTCGGTCCAACGGCTGAAGGTTGGGACGGAGGTAACGATTGGCCCTTCTGCCTGTTGGCAGAGCCTGGTGATAATTTCGGTGGAGCCGTTAACCGGAACGATCGTTTCGGGCTCGAGTCCGGTCATCTCGCTTATGTGTTGCTGATGCACTTCGGCATAGGCGGGATAGTAGCGAAGAATCTCGCCGAGCTGCTCGTGGACCAACTTCACGATTTCAGCTGGAGGGAAGTACAGGTTAACCGGAATACAGAAGTCCAGAAGTTCGCCATTAAAAGCGGCGGTGTCCTTGATCGCAAGTGAGCTCACTCTTCGGTGCTCAGAGGAACCGTTGTGAGCCCTCCTTCCCAACCTGAGAGGTTGCAAGGGTCTTAGATTGTCACTCCGGGCTAGAACAGCGAGCGCTGCCGTGGGTTCTCACGAACACGAGATCTTGGTTCTGCTTTGCGTATGTCGTCGAAAACAGAACGTCCGCCGAGCGATCGTGAGATGGAGTTTTCGTGACCGATGAGTGCCTTAAAATTTGCTTCAGGGCTGAGATTTGTTTCGATCGCGCGTACAAAGCGATCAAGGCGCCGGAATCCGTCTAACTTTTCTTTGTCACCCACCTTCGCGGCATCGAGGGATGTCCTGAGGAAGTTCAAAGATTCATCGTAGGTCTTGAGTGGTACCGGAAATGGGTGCCGATCCTTGCCGCCGTGTGCGAAAGAAAAACGCGCAGGGTCGGAAAAGCGACTCGGCGCGCCGTGGACGACCTCGGCAACCAACGCCAGAGACTGAAGAGTACGAGGCCCGAGTTTCTCGACCAACAACAATTCAGCGAAGTTATGGAGATCACGTTCGTATGCTACTGCGAGCACTGCGCCGAGTCGTTTCAAATCGACGTCCTTCTCTCTGACGTCGTGATGCGCGGGCAGCCGCAGGTGGCGTGCCGCAGTCAAGGTCTTATCCGGATTTTCGCGCGCAATCTCGAGCATGGCTGTTTGCGCCGACTTAGCCTGAGCATCGATGAGGTTCATGATCGTCCCCTGGTTCTCGCCCACGATTCCCGTATGCGGTTCGGCAACAAAGTCGCGGACTGAAGCTGAGTGCCAATGATACCGGCGGGCCAGGCCGCTTCGATCGTTCAAACCCTGCTGCACCACCGCCCATTCGCCGCTCGACGTCAACACGAAACTGTGCAAATAGATCTGAAAGCCATCCGCGATAGCGTTGTTGTCGACACGTGCAGCCAGCCGGCTGTTGCGAATCAAGGCTTCACCGTCGAAGCCGCGGCGCTCTGCGATCAAACGCAGCTCGTGTGGCGTTAATCGAGCGTGTCGTCCTCGGCCGCCGCAGATGTATAAGCCCAGTTCATCCGCTCTCGATGCCAGCCCTCGTTTCAATGCGCCCATTACTGACGTGGTGATTCCCGAGGAATGCCAATCCATTCCCATTACCGATCCAAGGGCCTGAAACCAGAAAGGGTCACTCAAACGAGAAAGGAAAGCTGATGCGCCGTAATCGTGAATTATTGTCTCGGTGATCGCGGTTCCGAGTTTAGTCATGCGTTCAGCAAGCCAGGGAGGTACTCGGCCGCCGTGGAGAGGAAGATCTGCAACTCCGGAGCGCTTCATGCTCGGATTGTATCGAAAAAAATGACAAGTTGCGTCACCCGGGAAGAACTAGCGAGAAAAGTTCATTTGGCTACTTCTCCTCATGGAATTACGATCTCTTTACACGTTTTCTTTTGATTGGGTCATACGAAGTCTTTCTCCTGATCAGACCCCTTGAAAACAACTTTGGTTTCCACCGGGGAATTGCCCTTTCCTTGTGGAGACGTCCGGAAAAACCTACATGAGTGTCACCCTTAGTGCCCCCGGCACAAAACACCTTTGGCGGATTGTCGCTATTTCTTCAGCTCTTGCATTCGCCTATGCAGCAGTGCTGGCAAAGCTTGGCCAAACCTGGTGGACGGATGAAAACTACTCCCACGGCCTGCTGATTCCACTAATCATCGGTTACATCCTCTGGAGCCAACGTGCCCGGCTCGCGGGTACCGTGCAACGTCCGACCGAACTTTTGGGACTGACGACTGTTTTATTTGCACTGTTTGCTCTCTGGGCCGGCACGGCGGGCGCGGAGCTTTACATGCAGAGGATGTCGCTAGTCCTCCTGCTTGCCGGAATCGTCCTTTACTTCTGGGGCTTTCATCTGCTGCGACTGCTGATAGCGCCATTGTTCTTGCTGATTCTGGCAATACCAATCCCCGCGATAATCTTCAACAAAATCGCCTTTCCACTACAGCTTTTTGCCTCGCGCTGTGCAGTAGGAGCGATGATGCTCTTCGACATTCCCGTGCTTCGTCAGGGCAATGTAATCGAGTTGATGCCCCTCGGTGCACGTGAGACGAAGAAGCTGGAAGTGGTCGAAGCTTGTAGCGGTATTCGCTCGCTAATGACGCTGGTTACTCTGGCTGTCGTGTTTGCTTACTTTACTCATCCACGCGGCGGCAACCCGAGTGACGGGGAAAGTGGAATCAGTCGAGGGTCACAAATGGCATCACGACTAAAGAAGTATGGACTGTTTAGATCGTCAGTGATCGTGCTATCCGCCGTGCCGATCGCAATTCTTACAAACGCGCTCAGGGTTAGCGGCACTGGAGTCTTGGCCCACTATTACGGCACTCAAGTCGCTGATGGTTTCTTCCACAGTTTCTCCGGATGGGTAATTTACGTCGTCGCTTTTCTTATGCTGTTTGCAGTGGGCTGGCTACTGGATCGGGTCAAACCAAAGGTCAGGGAAACCGTCAAGGACGAAAACAAAAACCTGCGGACTGCTCCAATCACGTTTGCCCCAGCGGAAGGAGTGGAATAGATGAAACGCATGCGATTCATGATTCTGTTTATTCTGCTCGTCGCGGGTGGAGTTGTAGTCAACGGCTGGAATTTCCTGGGCGAAGCGCGAGTCCAACGCAAAGAGTTGAAGAGCTTTCCCAAACAGATTGGTTCCTGGGAGCAAACTGGCGGCGACGACAAACTCGACAATCAAACTATGGCTGTTTTGCGCGCCAGCGATTATTTGCTTCGCAACTATCGGGCGCCGGATGGTCGGGTGATGAATTTCTACGTCGGTTACTACGCCAGTCAGCGGGATGGCGCTACCTATCACAGTCCTTTGAACTGTCTGCCTGGGTCAGGGTGGATAATGAAGGAACCGGGGAAAATCACGATTACGCCGGAGGGACGCGCTCCGTTTGTAGCCAACCGATACCTGATTCAAAACGGCGATCACAAGGAGCTTTTGATTTATTGGTATCAGGGGCGGGGTCGATCGACCGAGAGTGAATACTGGGGCAAGGTTTACACCGTAATCGACAGCGTTCGTCTGCGGCGCTCTGATGGCGCCATGGTCCGCATCACGACCCCCGTGCAGGGATCGGAGGCAGCGGCCCTGGAGGCTGCCGGCCAACTGGCCGCCCAAACGTCGACCATCTTGCCCGAATTCATTCCAGACTGATGGCCTTCTAAAAAACCCGCGAAGTCGCAACCGGAAATTGCGGAAAGCCTTTCGAATTAGCCTTCTAGTAAAGATGTCTCCCTCTCGGGAGTTGTTACGTGGCGTTGCCCGCCATGGACTGCAGAACGAGAGAAATCACGAGACCAACACTGAGGAAAGACAATGAAAACTGAGTGCCGAGTTACCCTTTATCGCGCCACCCTTCTGTCCGTTTTACTAGCAGCCCTCTTCGCAATCAGCGGCTGCACAAATCCCGAAAAAGCCAAAATAGCCCACGTGGAGAAGGGCGAGGTTTACCTGAAGGCCGAGAAGTTTCAGGAAGCCTCGCTCGAGTTCCGCAACGCTGTTCAGATTGACGAAAAGCTCGCCTCGGCCCATTGGGGTCTTGCGCGCGCTTACGAAGGGCTTCAGCGTTTTCAAGAGGCTTTCGACGAGCTGCGCAAGACAACCCAGCTCGATCCCGAAAACCTTGATGCGCGTGTCAAGCTTGGCAACTACTACATCGCCGCGGCTAAGGGAAACCCCCAGCTCGTAGCTGAAGCTGATCGGCTGGCCAAAGAAATCCTTCAAAAGGATCCTAACCACATTGAAGGCCACATTCTGATGGGCAGTGTTTTTTATGCTCAGCATGAACGTGAAAAAGCCTTCGCCGAGATCAACCAGGCGATTCAGTTGGATCCCAAACGTGTTGAGTCATATCTCAGCCTGGCCCGTTTCTACATCGTCACCAACGACAAGGCAAAAGCAGAAGAAACTTTTCAAAGGGCGATTTCGGTAAACAACAACTCAGGCCTGGCCCACACGGAATATGGCAAGTATTTGGCGCAACTGGTCCGACTCGGGGACGCGGAAGCCGAAATGCGCAAGGCCGTTGAAGTAGAGCCTTCAAACCGCACATCGCGGTTTGTGTTGGCAAGCTTCTATCTGGTCAACAAACAGTTTGACAAAGCCGAAGCCGCTTACAAGGCGCTGGCCGATCTCGACAAAGACAAGCCTGAAAGCATGGCCATACTGGCTGACTTCTATTCGTCAATCAATCGCCTTGATGAAGCAATCAGCATTTACCAAAACATCCTCACCAAGTCGCCTGACTTTTCGCAGGGACGTTACCGGCTTGGCGAAATCATGCTGATGCGCGGCGACACTCAGGGCGCGATGGCCCAGATTAATGAAGTGTTGGCCAAGGACCAGAACGATCGCCAGGCCTTGCTGCTGCGCGCGCGCGTTCGTGCACAAACTGGCTTGACGGAAGATTTGCTGGCGTCGGTCGAAGATTTGAAAGAGGTCTTAGTTCAGGAACCTAATTCGCGGCCAGGGCTTTACTTTATGGCACAGGCGAATTTTAACCTGGGCAACGTGGACCAGGCGCGAGGGTTCGCCGGCGATCTCGAACGCAATTATCCCGATTACCTTCCGGCTAAGTTAATGCAGGCCCAGATTAGCCTGGCCTCCGGCGATTCGAAGAGCGCCCAACGTTTGTCCTCCGAATTGATTGAACGTTTGGCTCAGACAGCTCCCGATCGGCAGAACTCTCCACAGATGCTGGCAGAAATTCGCGCCAAAGCATTTTTGGCACGCGGCGCTGCCGAATTGGATCAACGAAACACGAAAGCCGCCCGGCAGGATTTCATGATGGCCCGCGACGCGGCGCCTGGTGACACCTACCCGAATATCAGCCTCGCCGGCGTTGCGCTGGCCGAGGGAAACGCCGACGAAGCCGCGGCCTTCTACGAGAATGCGTTGGCTGTCGATAGTACGAACTTCAATGCGTTAAGCGGACTGATCCGACTTTACGCGCGAAACAATGACCTCGGTAAAGCACACGCAAGAATCGACCAGGTACTGAACAGCTACCCGAATAACGCTTCGCTGCATTACTTAAAAGCACAGATCTACGGTTTCGAGCGAAACTCGAACCAGGCCGAAACTTCCCTGCGCAAGACCCTCGAGCTGGATCAGAATTACATCGCAGCTTATTCGGCACTTGGCGCGTTGTTTATCAACACCAATCAGCAGGAGCGCGCGATTGCCGAGTATCAAAAAATCCTCGAGCGCCGGCCTGACAACGCCACTGCCTACACGCTTATCGGCATGCTTGACGACTCGCGAAAGAACTACGACGCGGCGGCCGAGAGCTACCGAAAAGCGCTAGGCAAAGATCAGAATGCGGTGATTGCCGCAAACAATCTGGCTTGGCTATATGCGGTCAACGGTAACGGTAATCTCGACGAAGCCGTGCGGTTGGCCCAGGGTGTGGTGCAGAAGAACCCAAATATCCCTGGCTTCGTCGATACGCTCGGCTGGGTTTACTACAAGAAGGGACTCTACGGCGCCGCTGTTGAGCAACTTCAAAAAGCGGTGACCCTCGACGAGCGCGCCGCCAAAAACGGCAATGGCACTCCGGCCGCGAATTATCAATACCACCTCGGAATGGCTTTGAAAGCACGTGGCGACAAAGATGCCGCGCGACGCGCGCTCGAGCATGCAGTGCGGCTTAGTGAAAAAGCGCCGTTTGCAGAAGCCGGCGAAGCACGCAACGTTTTAGCAACGCTCTAAGCGAGCTGACTTTCGAGGAGAATGCCATGAGTATCGAATTCCGGCAAAGAGGTCCGGGCGAATACGCGAGGATTGCCTGGAAGCGGAAGTGGCTGATCATTCTTCCCGCGATTGCGATTGCCGCGGCTGTGTCGTGGGTGGTCTTTCGGCTGCCCGACCTTTATGAGTCGTCAACGCTAATCGTTGTCAAGCCGTCAACGCTGCCCACCAACGTAGTTCCGACAATTACGGAAGACAGCCTGACGCGGCAAATCAATAGCATTGCCCAGGTTGTGACCAGCCGCAGCTCACTCGAGCCGCTTATCCACAAATACGATCTGTACAAAACGGAGCGGCTGCGCGGTGAACCGACAGAGCTGCTCATCGACCACATGCGGAAGAGCATCCACGTCGAAGTGAACACCAGCCGGAACGATATAACAAACGGCTTCAACATCACCTATCGCGGTCGCGATCCCAGAACGACCCAGGCTGTTACCGCGGAGTTGGCCAGCAAATACATCGATGAGCAAACAAAGAACACAATCAACTCCACGACTTCCGCGAAACAGTTCATAGACCAGCAGGTGCGCCAGACTAAAGAAGAGCTGGACGCGGTCGATCGTCAGCGTTTGGACTTCATGCAGAAAAATGTTGGCAACTTGCCGTCAGAAGCTGCGTCTTTGGTTGGCCAACTGTCGGGACTTCGTGAACAGCAAAAAGCCTACATTTCCGAAGTCGGACGTCTCCAGGATCGACGTTCAGCGCTGACCAGCCAGCTCGCGCTGGTGAAAAAAAGCTCGGAGCAGATAAAGGACGACGTTGCTGAGAATACAACTGATCCGAAAACCACGCTGGCTTGGTCTCAACTCGTTGCTCGAAAAGCAGATCTCGAATCGCAGTTGACACGCATGTTGACTGAACTCAGGCCCAAGCATCCCGATGTACTTGCGAAGCAGGCGGAAGTCGATTCCGTCAATACGGCGATGGCCCAGATGATCGACGAATGGAAAGAGCGAATCAAGGAGAAGCAGGAAAAGCTCCGCGCTCGTCCGGACCTCACGGTCGGCAGTCTTGAGGTTGAGATGCAATTAGTCGATGGTGAGATCAAGCGCCAGCAGGGCGTTCTCAGCGAGATTGATAAGCAGGTCTCGATGGTGATGGGACGGATAAATAATGTTCCCGGGGCTGAGGTTACTTTGGGGGCACTCGATCGTGACTACCAAACAAAGAAGCACACTTACGATCAGCTTCTCTTGCAGGCGCAACAAATCGGCTTAGGAGCTGATGCCGCGAGCCAACAACAGGGCGAAGGTATTCAAGTAGTCGATCCGGCTAACCTGCCGGCCCGACCGGTGGCTCCGAAGCGTCTTATTCTGGTTGGCGCTGGAATCGGTCTTGGATTCGCCGTTGGCTTTCTCCTCGTCGGACTGTTTGAAGCACCACGCCTCTTAACAATCCAAACAAGCGAAGACGCAGCTCATTACACGGGCCTGCCCGTATTGTTATCCGTACCCGAACTGCTGACTCCGCGTGAAGCTCGCTCTCGTCCGCGACGTCGAAAGATATTAGTTGGAGTCGGCGTAGTCGCGGCGGTTGTCGCTATTCCCGCACTCGCTCTCATTCTGCAACTGACCCGGGTGTTTGAGCGCTTCGTGGTCTAAAGGCTCACCGAAGCCAGCCGGCCAATCCGGCATTGGAGGCTTGAAAAGTGTATACAGAATTTTACGGGTTAAAAGACTTGCCATTTGCGCTGACACCCGATCCACGCTTCATCTATTTCACTCCGTCGCACACTGAAGTGATGGCCAATCTCCACTACGGCATTGAAAGTGGAAAGGGCCTGGTGGTGGTGACAGGAGAAGTGGGAACCGGGAAGACCACCATCCTGCGCTGGATCATGCAGCGGCTGGAGCGTTCGGTCTTAGTCGCCTATCTCTTCAATCCCCGCTTATCGGTCACCGAGTTTTATCAACAGGTGGCTAATCTGCTCGATGTGCAGAAGTGGGAAACAAAACCTGAACTGCTGGTGGCCCTTGGACAGGCGCTTGAGTCGAGGCACTCGCGCGGCCTGCGGACGGTCTTGATTATTGATGAGGCGCAGGGGCTTTCGCCGAGCGTGCTGGAAGAGATTCGTCTGCTTTCAAACTTTGAATCAGATACTGCCAAGCAACTTCAGATAGTTCTAACCGGTCAACCGGAACTACGCGATGTTTTGAATGACCCCGACCTGCGGCAACTTAAACAGCGGGTTGCGCTGCGTTGCGTAATCAAGGCATTGCCGAATGTTGACGAGACCGACCGTTACATTACCTCGCGGCTACTCGCCAGCGGCGCCGATCGCACGGACATCTTTTCGCCGGACGCGATTGACTATATCTACCGGTGCACCGAAGGAATTCCCCGCAACGTCAACAATCTTTGCGACAACGCGTTGCTCGCTGGTTATGCGTCGGGCGAACTGATCATTGGCCGTTCGATAGTTGAAGAGGTGGCCGAAAACCTTGACATGTTGCCGAGGCAGGAACGCGGGCTTCAGCCCGGTGAAGAAAGAGAACTGCCGGCAAGAATATTCTCGGCCGCCGGGCGAGCTGAACTTTGGGCCGCCGGTAACGGCAACGGCGATTCCCACAGCTAAGGAGACAGATACTCCTGTCTGTCTTCTGTGGCACAGACATTCCCGTCATTAAGACTTTCCTGTCTGTCATTTTCAAGGAGACCCAAAATGGGCACAGTTTACGACGCGTTAAAACGAGCTGGATCCAATGCTCCAACCCAGCTCCGACCTCGTCCTTCCCAGAATTCTCGCGGCGAAATCCGCAATCACCGCATCGTTCCTTCGACGGCACAGGTTGAAGAAGAGTTGTTCAGCGTCTCTTCCATCCTTAGCCTTGCGGAAGATGTTGTGAAAAGTTCAGCGTTCACTGCGCACACTGCGAATGCATCCGACGGGACGGCACTCCCCACCGGAAAAGCCTCGCGTGCTGCTGGGGCAACTTTGGACGCTGCCAGGCCGGCGCGCGCAAAAGGTTACGTCGCTTATGACGTAGCCCCAGCGCGCGTCGAGCCTCATCTTGTCGCCATCACCCAACCACGCTCAGCCTACTGCGAACAGTATCGTTCATTGCGCACCAGAATCCTGCAAGCGGCCGAGCGCGAGAAAATGCGCACATTTGTTATTACCAGTGTGGGAATGGGCGAAGGCAAGACTTTAACTGCACTCAACCTCGCCTGGTTGCTGGCCCAAACAGAAGGCGTGCGCGCCCTCGTCATCGACAGCGACTTGCGACAGCCATGCGCCACAGATTACCTGGCGATCGACGCACCACGTGGCCTTTCGGAAGTGTTGGGAGGAGAGCTCAGCCTCAGAGACGCAATCGTCCGTTTGGATCCGGCCGGGCTTTACTTGCTGCCGGGCGGCGAGGCGCGCGACGACGTGGCAGAGCTTCTTTCCGGTCCAACTTATGCTGGAGTGATTGCCGAAGCGAGGCGCATGTTTGACTTCATCATTATCGACGCCCCGCCTTTGGGAATCTTCACTGACGCAAACGTATTGATTAACCGCGCAGATGCCGCGGTGATGGTGGTGCGGTCCGGCAAGACCCGTTACGCCATGGTCCATAAACTGTTAGCAGAGCTGCCACAGGAAAAAATGTTAGGCGTGGTATTGAACCGAGCTGATGCAGCACTGGAGTCCAACTCGTACCAATACCGTCAGTACTACCAGCGCCCCGATCGAACCCCACCGTCTGAAGAAAAACTTCGTTTGGTTGAAACTGAGGAAGAGGTTGCGATAGCCAGTTGAAATCCTCTCGTGCAAATACCAGGACGCTCCTATTGCTTCTCGCCGAAGCCGCCGTTGTGTATGGCGGTATCGTTGGCGCCGTGTATCTGCGTGTCGGAAGTGAATCCTATTACGAATTAGTCGAACGCCAGGGCTTCCTGAAAGCGGCCCTGGCCACGCTCTTTTGCATGGCGGCGTTTTATCTTTTCGATCTTTATGACTTCGTAGTGATGCACGATCGCCGCGAGTTGCTGCTAAGGCTGGTCCAGGCGTTGGGACTCGCGTGGACCGCATTGGCATTGGCCTTTTACCTTTTCCCTCAAGCCATGCTGGGACGGGGAATCTCTTTGATCGCCCTGCCCCTGGCCCTGGGGTTGATGGTTGGTTGGCGAATGTCAATCCACTGGTTACTCGGCCATCCTGATTTTGGTGAAAAGATTCTGATCGTCGGTTCCGGAAGTCTGGCGGTCGATATCGCCAGGGAAACGCTGAATCGGCCTGATGCTGGTTATCGAATCGCCGGCTTCATTGGCAGCGATCCGGAATTGCTTGGCAAAAGCCTGATCAATCCGCGTGTGATAGGTCTAACATCGGAGCTGGAGCAGGTAGTTAAAAGGGAAAACATAGATCGCATCATCGTGGCGATGGGAGAGCGCAGGGGACAGTTACCGACTAATGAACTTTTGCAAATGAGTCTGGCCGGCACGGTAAACATCGAAGAAGGTGCTTCGTTTTATGAGCGGGTCACCGGACGCGTTTCCCTGAGTATGATTCGTCCTTCGTGGTTGATATTTTCAGGCCGCGGAAGGCAAGCACGAATTTCAGGCATTGTGCGAATGATTGTCCACCGGCTGGTCGCCTTGATTGGTGGACTGCTCTCGCTGCCGATCGCGGTAATCACTGCAGTTTTGATCAAGCTCGAGTCATCTGGGCCGGTTTTATACAAGCAGGAACGTGTGGGAAAAAACGGCCGCACGTTTCGAGTCATGAAATTTCGCTCGATGCGTACCGATGCCGAGAAGGCTGGACCGGTTTGGGCCAGCCAGGATGACGATCGCGCTACGCGCGTTGGTCGTTTCATCCGAAAGGTTCGCATTGACGAGATCCCGCAGTTTTGGAACATCATCCGTGGGGACATGGACTTTGTTGGCCCACGCCCGGAGCGGCCACACTTTGTGTCGCAGTTGGCCCAGGAGATCACCTACTACGAACAGCGTCACCTGATTGCGCCGGGCCTGACTGGCTGGGCGCAGATTAAATATCCTTACGGCGCGTCGATTGAAGATGCGAGGCAAAAGCTTGAGTACGATCTCTTTTACATCAAGAACCAGAGTCTGATGCTGGACGGCATAATTCTTTTCGAAACGATCAAGATCATTATTTTCGGCCGCGGTCGCTAATGTTAGTAGCACCCGCGTTAACGGGTGGTCCTTAATGAGAGTGTCCTGGAGGTTTTGTGATGAAAAAACTAAACAGATTCCTGGTTGGTCTGGCAGCCGCTACGCTTCTGAGTATTTCGAGTGCAGCGGTAATCGCGCAGACGCCCGATGCACCAACCGATGCCGCAACCAAAACGAGGCAGAGATTTGCAAACAAACCTGCTGAGCCGGCTAGAGACAGCGGAGCGCCGGTCAGTGATAAGACGGCTGGTGCCACCAATACTAGCGACGCCAAGAAAGGCAAAACCGGCGAAACTGACGACATTTCCGGTCCGGTTGTGATCGCGAATAACGATAGGACGATCTCTTCTGCCACTCCAGCCGCGTCAACGGAGGTTCCGTCGACGAACCCGACCCGCGTGGAACAGCCTTCGGAAGAAGCAGACATCGTCAATTCCTACAACAACTTCTTCAGCTCTTACCGGCTCGGCCCCGAAGACGTAGTTTCAGTAAGCGTCTTTGGGCAGGACCGCTATTCGAGATCCGGAATCGTAATACCGCCCAGCGGTCGCATCTCGCTCGCTTTAGTCCCAGGGGGAATATTCGTAAACGGAAAGACCGTCGAAGAAGTCGCTGAGCTAATCAAGAAACGCTACGACGAATACATTATCGAGCCGCAGGTCGACGTGGCGCTCGACAAGGCGTCCTCATACAGATACAGCGTGATTGGGGACGTGGCGCAACCAGGCATTCGGTTGATGAGTCGCCGCCTGACGGTGACTGAGGCATTGGGTGAAGCCGGCGGCGTGTTGCAGACTGGTGATCGGAGCAAAGTGGTGGTCTTGCGCAAACAGGCTAACGGCGTTCTTTCGCCGATCGCCGTAAACGTAAGTGCGATCTACAAAGGCAAGGCACCGGATTCCACTTACCTCGAACCTGGAGATCAGGTAATTGTTCCGGGCAATAAGCTCAAGAGTTTCCAGAAGATCATGAACTTCATCCCGATCCTGAGCTTCGCGCGGATCTTTACTGGAGGTATGTTCCCATGAGACGGCGGCTTGACCGCGAGAATATCAGGCAGCGGTTCCTGCTTTTCTGTCTCCCTACTGCCTTTTGCTTACTGCTTTCGCTTTTCCTCGGAACACCCTCCGCGTCTGCCTCCACCGGCTCGTGGTCCAGGCAGCGCGGGGGCTCTCTGGCATGGCTGCACTCAGTTTTCTTTTTGGACCAGACACGAGGATGGGCCGCAGGAAGTCGCGGCACACTGCTCTTAACAACCGACGGTGGAGTGACCTGGCAAGCCAGACCACAGCCGACTGCAGATGTGATTCGGGACGTCTACTTCACCGATGAGCTCAACGGCTTTCTTGTCTGCGAACGAAACATCTACGACCTGAAATCAAATCAGGAACCCCGCGCCTACCTGATGAAGACTACTGACGGAGGCGCCGAATGGAAACGTGTTAACCTGCGGGGCGCCGACGTCGACGGCAGGTTAACGCGCGCAATCTTCAATGGCAGCGGTAACGGCTGGGCATTTGGCGAGGGCGGCGCGATTTATACCACGCGCGATGCCGGAACGAACTGGGTTCGTCTGCAAGCGCCAACTCGTTATCTCTTGCTTGGCGGGACTTTCATCAATCAAAACAGCGGCTGGTTGGTAGGCGCGGGCTCAACCATTCTGCAAACCTCGGATGGCGGTCAAACCTGGAACCATTCACGACTACCTAATAAGAACAGCGTGCGATTTAATTCGGCGTCTTTCGTCGATGGACGTTTGGGCTGGGCAGTAGGAAGTGGGGGGGCCATCTATCGTACGACTAATGGCGGTTATTCATGGCAGCCGCAAAACTCTGGTGTGACCGCTGACTTACTCGATGTGAAATTTCTCGATGCGGTTGAGGGTTGGGCAGTTGGCGGTGATGGTACTGTCCTATATACAGCAAGCGGCGGCATTCGTTGGGCTCAAGTACGAAGCGGCACCCCGCATACGCTCGAACGAATCTTCTTCACCGATCGCACTCACGGCTGGGCGGTAGGCTTTGGCGGGACGATCATTGCGTATGGACCAGCAAGCGCGCCCAGGCTCAGACAATAAATTCGGCTCCTCCTACATTTACCAAAGCTACCAAAAACATCCACGAAACACACGAATCAACACTAAAAGTTTAGTGTGATTTCGTGTCTTTCCTGGATGTTCTTTTTTACTGCGGCTTAAAGTAGGGTCGGGTTTCACGGCCCGTTGCTAGTGGGACCGCGGGCGTCTCGCCCGCAATGAGCGCGAAGCGCGAACAATGCCTGGTTACTTGAGATCTGTTTGGAAACGCGAAAAGGCGGGCGAGACGCCCGCGGTCCCGTCATCTAGGGCCCGTTGTTGGCGATGTCGGATTCTTCGTCTGGCTGCAGCTCTCCTGGCTTACGCTCCGGTCTCATGTGTGGGAACAAGAGTACATCACGAATCGACGTGCGGTTCGTCAGCAACATAACAAAGCGATCGATTCCGATTCCGATACCCGCAGCGGGCGGCATGCCATATGAAAGCGCGCGGATATAGTCTTCATCCATCACCATCGCTTCTTCATCGCCGCGCTCACGTTGCAGCATCTGATCGTTGAACCGATCAAACTGTTCCTTCGGATCATTCAACTCAGAGAAGCCGTTGGCGCATTCCATGCCGGCAATAAACAGTTCAAAACGCTCCGCGATTGTCGGATCGCTCGGGGATGCCTTCGATAACGGCGAGATCGGCTTCGGAAAGTCAGAGATGAGTGTTGGTTGCACCAGGTTTTGTTCGACGTGCTGCTCGAATAGTTCGACGAGATTCTCGTTTGTAATAGTTTCACCGCCGCCAAACTGCTCAACAGCTTCCTTCATAGTCATCCGCCCAAACGGTTGCGAGAAATCAATGTCCAGTTCTCCGAAGCGAACGTGCGTATGCCCGAGAGCCTTGAACACAGTGGTCCGGATCACCTGCTCGCAGAAATCCATCATCTGGTTGACATCTGCGTAGGCCCAGTAAAACTCAAGCATCGTAAACTCGGGATTGTGAGTGCGGTCGATCCCTTCATTACGAAAATTGCGATTAAGCTCGTAGACCTTCTCGAACCCGCCCACGAGGAGTCTCTTTAAATACAACTCAGGCGCGATGCGCGCGTACAAGTCGATATCGAGCGCATTGTGATGTGTCTTAAACGGCCTGGCGGCTGCTCCTGTAGCCTTTGAAGTCAGCATCGGTGTTTCAACTTCAACGTACCCATGATCGTCAAGAATCCTGCGCATCTCTCGAATGATCGCTGAGCGCCGCTCGAAAACGTCTCGCGGCGACAGTTCGCCCTCTTCGCGGTCAATCTTCAAACTCCCCGCAATCAGGTCGGCATATCTTTGACGCTGCCGAATCTCCGGATCGTGTATGCCGTGCATCTTGTCCGGCATCGGCAGAAGTGCCTTCGCCAGAAACTGTAATCGCTGCACGTGAATCGAAAGCTCGCCCGTTTTCGTAATAAACAGGTAACCTTCGACGCCTATAAAATCGCCGTGGTCCAATAAGCTGAACAACTCCCAGCCGTCAACTTCAATTCCCGCAGCGTCGTTACTAATGCCTTTTGCGTCCGCCCGCTTCACATAAATCTGCAGACGCGCCAGGCCGTCAGAAATGTGCACGAAAGCAGCTTTGCCCATCACGCGCGGCGGCGACGCGATTCGGCCGGCAAGACGGATTGTTGTCGGATTGAGTTGTTTGTTTGCCAGCTCGATCTCTTCCGGCACGGGACGTTCACCACCCGGGGTCTTTGGCTCGAACGCGCGAAATTTCTCGACGACAGTCGAAACGGTGTCTTCACGTCCGGGCTCGATTATTTGACTGCGCTCGAACTTGTTTGGGTAAGCGTTACCGACAAGCTTTTTAAGCGCGAAGAGATGCTCGTGCCGCGCCTGGGTTTGATCGTTCTCTTCGATGAAGGGGATCGACATAAGAAGCATCGTAAAGCGTAAATCGGAAATCGTAAATCTGTCAGGGCCAGACCAGTGCGCCAAGAAAAAGTAGGTAGAAAATAAAGAGCGGGGTACCCTTCTAAAAGTTCCGACTAAA
>DASQKG010000509.1:0-8372 GCA_035630655.1 Pyrinomonadaceae bacterium | reverse complement strand
GCTTTGCAAGGTTCCGTTAACAATTCGCTGCACTTTACCAGTCGCCTTTTCCAGAACGAAGAAATCATTTGAGCCAAGAAACGTCATGCTGGTTGGTTGGTCTAAGTTACTGACAACCGTCGTAACTTCCAGATTTGGATCCAACATCACCGGCGACTCAGCTGCCGCCTGAATCAGGGTCGTAAGCGAGACAGAGTTGTTTCCTGTGGCGAAATCTGTCTCGGCGGCACTCACCGTAGCAGAGTTGTTCAACTGTCCCGCTGTGTTAGGCGCAACGACGATCGTTACGATCGCTGTGGCGCCCGAAGCCAGATTTCCCAACGAGCAAATTGCTACATTGCATGAGCCCTGAGTGGCGGTTGAAGAAACGAAGGTCACTCCAGCCGGCAAGGTGTCGTTTACCATTACATTAGTCGCCTGCGCCGGCCCGTTATTAGTCACGGACAGTCGATAGCTAAGGTTGGCTCCTACTTGTCCGGGATTCGGAGAAGCAGTTTTGGCTATAGCCAGATCGACACTCGTCGGACTGATGATCTGCAGGCCCGCCTGGATGGTGTGCATCAAGGCGCCCGAGCTGCCCGTTATGTTTATGTTCTGATTTCCTGTCGGCGTGCTGCCGATCGTGGTTATCGTCAGCGTTGCGGTCCTGGAAAAGGCATCAGTGATGTTGATTGTCGCTGGATTAAAGCTGCTGGTCGCGCCTGCCGGCAGGCCGGTGGCGTTGAGGTTAACGACTCCGGTAAAGCCGGCCAGTGGAACTGCCGTGATCGAATACTGGGCACTTGCGCCGGGGACGATGTTCCTTGTTGAAGGAGTGACAGTCAGGACGAAATCCGGCGTGCTCGAGGCCGGCGCAGAAGCAACAAACGTTTTGTAAACGTAATCTCCTGAAGTATTGCCGTCATTGTTGGCTTGATTGCCGGCCGTGTAGAACGTGACTGGTCCAACGTCCGTCGGCGGAGCCGTCCAATTAAAAGTCCAGCTGGCGCCGTTTTGCTGGCCCACAAAAGTTCCGGCCGCGGTGTGTTCAATATATTGCCTAGCCCCACCCGGCCCCTGGTTGTTTAGGAGTTGAGTGAGACCGTCGATGCTCTCCAGGTTTCCCGCTTTCTCGTCAGAAGTGTCCAGTACAGTCAACTCGAAACCCCAACGCAATCGGGTTTGGTCGGCGTTCGTGTGCGTAACTGTGATTGGATAGGTTTGGCCGGGAACGTAAGTTTGCGGCGCCGTTATTGAAATATGTCCGGTACCAGCATCCGCGGGAACGTGGCATTCTGCGCAGGCCTCTGGCTCTTCACCGGGAGCTCCCGTGTAGCCTGCCGGCGGACCAGACGAGAACCCCTGCACCGGTGGAGTTACCGAGTTGTTTGTCAGCAGGAATCCGAAAAGAGCGGCGAGCAACGACGGCAGTATTATGAGTCGCGCTTTTTCGAACCTTGGATTATTGCGAGAGTTGGGCATTGCGATTGATTACATATTGCTTGGTGCACCCGCGGTCATGTTTAGTGCTGTTTCGTGTGATTCGTGGATCGTCCAGCACGAAATGAAATACAGAACCCCCAATGCGTCAACGTAGCGCCGGATCCCAGAGTCTACTTTGTATTTGAGTGTAGACCATCTTTGCTGCTTACTGCGCTTCTAGCATCCGGCGCTACCGCCCTCGGTTCTGTAACTCCCATCCTCGAGGCCATTTGTCTCTCTAAAAAATAGCCTAGCGAAAGGCCGCTAGGCTATTTCAATTACAAATCAAGCAGAGCTGAAAGCTTAAGCCAGGAACCCCAGATTGGGAGTTGCAAAGCGTCCGATCAAAGGAAACACTGCGGGGAGATCCACTGTTGACAAACCGTACCACGTTGCCAGAGTGCCCGCATACTGCTCGACTGAAGTTGTCGGTATCCAACGGCCGCGCGCACTTGAACCCGGAGTGTTTGTGTCGTTGGGCCCACCAAGCGCAAGCGTGGGATACGCACCGTAAATCGTGTTTCCCTGGACCGCGCCGCCAACTATGAGTTGGTGGTTTCCCCAGGCATGGTCGCTACCAACCTGTGCTGACCCGGATCCTGCGGGTTGGAAAGTGCGTCCGAAATCCGACATGGTGAATAGAGTTATTTTGTCCTGTAGTCCGAGTTCGACTGTGGCCGCATAGAAAGCACTAATCGCCTGGCTAACCTGCGTCAACAAAGTCGTCTGTCCGCCAATCTGCGCTGAGTGAGTGTCGAAACCTCCGATTTGAGTGAAGAAGACCTGCCGCTTCATGTTGATGCCTGCAGTTGGATCGGTGCAAGCCTTGATTAGAAGTGCCACTTGCCTGAGCTGGCGGCCAATCGAAGTGTTAGGAAAGACGGTTGTCAGGTTGGGGGTTACGGTACTCAAGGCAATGTCCGTTTGAATGGAGCTGGAGCGTGTGTCGGTGGCGGCTTTAACAAGCTTGAAGTTGTTGTCCAACGTGCGTAGTTCGGTGAACGAAGCCTTACGAGAAGCAATGTCGCCGGCTGTAGCGCCGGGAGCGTCGTTGAGTACGAGCACGTTTGCTAATGAAGTATTCGAATCGGCAACGGCAAGCTGCCGAGTATCAACGCCGGTCAAAAACAGATTAACGCCGGCAATGGAAACGTTGTTCGGAAAAGTGGCGCCACCATTCAACGCCGGAGTCTTGTCGGCAAGCCGTCCGCCCCAACCAGTTTGGCTGACGGTATTTGCTATCGCCGTTTGAAACAATCCAACCTGATCTGAATGCGAGAACAGTTGAAGCGGCTTCTTACCGGTGCCGTTCAGATAAGTGCTTTGAGTGAGCGGTTCGACCAATGGACCATTGTTACAGAGAACGGCCAATTTTCCCGAATCGAAGAGTGTTTTCGCCTCCGGCATGTTTGGGTGAAAACCATAAGACCCTCCAACCGCCGGTGATACAGGAAGCAAGCTCGCCTGCGGGATCGCCAGACCGGCAGTACTACGAGCGTTGGCGTACGCAGTGTATTGGTTGAGGTCGACGAACATGTTATTGCCGTCGTTTCCTCCGTTCATGAAAAGGCATACCAGCGCTTTGTAGTCAGTAGCAGCCTGGGGAGTCAGCGCATGAACGATGCCAAAACTGTTAAGACTCGAGGCCATCGCCATGCCGCCGAGCGCGCAAGCGCTTGTCCTTAGAAAATCTCTGCGTGTTGTTGCCATTGTCGTTATCTCTGTATGTCGTACTGCGAGGAAGTTGCCACCAGGTAGACCGCCGCACGTGCGCGTTTTTGATGACGGGTTGTTAGAGTAGCGTCGTTGATAGCATTCATCGCCGTGATGATCGAGGTTCGCATCTGCGAACTCATGGCGCCGTGTAACAGCAACGCATTAAGCGCATCAACCAGCTGGCCGTCATTTGGATTTACGGCCAACGCCTCGAGGTTTGCGATGTCTATCGAGGTGCCGCGAGGTCGATCGGGGCTTGCCGCTGTCGGAGTGGTGTTAGCGGTAACGCCAGTGTAGATGAGCGTGTTTATGTTATTCGCTCGTCGCAGCGTGGTGGACGTTGAGAGGATGCCAAACGCAGGTCCCAGTATCTTAGTGCCGGGAACTTCATAGCCCGGCTGATAATAACTAAAGACGGTCGCTGGTTGGAAAATAGGCTGGTCCAGCGTACCTGTAAAATCAGTCGCGGACCTCGAACCCAACGCCCCATCGCTGGTTGACTGCTTGTCAAACGACTTCACGTTGAAAGCCCGCAGGAAACCAGTGATGTACTGAGCGGGTTCCCTCAGCTTTCCGAAGTTGGGATCGGTCTTTACGTCACCGCGCGCTTCTGGATCGAGAAGAATAGCCTGCACCACCGCCTTGAGATTGCCACGCGAATTCGTCGAACAGTTCGCAACCGGATAAAGCGCATCGCAGGCGTTGTTGAAAACTCGGGCGACACGCTCGACATATGCCGGACTGGGATTGCTGGTTACCAGGTGCTGGATGAGCTGTTTGCCGACAAATGGACCAACATTAGGATGATTGAAAATATTATTGAGCGCGGCCGTCATATCTGCTCTGGCGCAGTCAATATTTGGCTGTCCACTTAGGCTGGAGCACGCGGGGATGCTAAAACCGCTCAAGAGGGTCTTTGCGCCGAAATCATGATTGGTACCTCCGCGCGGAACCAGCGGATCGCGCCAGTTCGTAATACCTGCGCCGAGCAGCGTCGGATTAAGATTCCAACCTGTGAATACGCGCGTAAACTCGTTAACGTCAGTTTGAGAATAGGAAGGAAGTGGAACGCCCTGTGAATCACGCTTCGGAGTACCGTCCAGGTTAAGCTCGTCCGTCCCAATCGAATATAGCTGCAGTATCTCACGGGCGAAGTTCTCGTTCGGACTCAGCCTGGTGCTCAGCCGCATGTCGAGATATTCACCCATCGCCGGCGATAGTGTGATCTCTTCCAGGAGCGTACGGTAGCTGCCAAATGCATTGCGATCCAAAGCCTGTAAATAGATTGTCATCCAGCTTGGACGATTGACCTCACTGGCTGCCGACACGACGATCATCTGGTGCAATGCGAAGGCGACGCGCTGTCGTAACTGGTCCGATCCATACAAGGCATTCGAGAAGAACGTTCTTTGTAATGGGTAAACCTGAAAATTGTCGCGATTGCAGACTGTTTGATTGTAAGTTGCATCACCGGGAATGCTCGATGGGCACGCTGTTGCCTGATCATTGTTCGGAAACGTGAGGTCTGGATAGTTTGAGCCCTTGGCAGCATTTTGCACCGGCAGATTAAACTGCTCATCAAGGTAAGCCCTGAATCCCATCGCCTTCACGCGGGCCACTTCGGCAGAAGTCGGACCCCAGGAAGCCTGCTCAAGAAACCTGACTACATCGGCGTCCGTTGCGACGGGGCCGGTGTACGAATCTGGAGTTAACGGTGGAAGAGCCGCAGGCGGAGTCGCCGGAGCCGGTGTCGGGACCGCGCCCACATCGTCTGAAGGTCCGCCTCCAACCTGACCGATGCCTATACGAACCCGATTACTCGACATCCCATGTAAATGAATTCCCAGTAACACATCGCCCACCGCTGTCAGGTCGTCAGCCAAACGCACGATGAACATCGTGACACCCGGGAAACCCGGAACCGTTCCGCTGTATTCGACCTTCAAGGGATAGCGCTTCCCTGCCGCGTCCTGAACATCCGCAGTAAACGCGTTTGTACCCTCGCCGGCCAACAATTCAACGTCGGTGGCGAAGACGGCGATGCGCGTGCGCGGGTCAGAGCCAAAGGGAATGTTTTGTGTGAGCGGGAAAGGCTCGCCCTTCAAGCTAACGGATTCGAGCGCGATGGCCCGGGTTGAAGTGGCTTCACTTAGCAGCACCGGGGCCTTTGGACTCGCGGCCTGAATAGGGTAGGCCGTTGCACAGACTGCGATTATTAATGCGAGAAATGTCAGAGGGCTCTTCAAGGCGCGGCGCGGGGGACTCATTGTCATTACTTTAGGCTCTCCGTCACAGTTTCCGCCAGAAACCGATTACAAAACCGGCAAAATGTGAGGCTGATTTCCAAAATTGATTTTGGTGGAGGGGCCCCCGCCAATTCCAGGTTCGTGCAAATATATCACTTGCGATAGCCTTCGGGTCAACAACTTAGTTAGACGAAGGTGGGCCAGATAAAGTCGAAACATTATTTGTCGCCCGGCGGCGACATCAAGGGTTGCTGTCGGATCCTCATCACACTACAGAACCGAGCGCGGTAGCGCCGGATGCTATAGGCTACTTGAGAAACTTCGTGCGTAGTCTTTATTTCGAAAGTAGCTTGTAGCATCCGGCGCTACCGCGCTCGGTTCTGTATTGAGCGTGTCCGCACCCCACATTCCGTCCAGTTTGACAGTCAGTGCCTGCTTCCCTATTATCCCCTTACTTGTCGGGGCGTGGCTCAGCCTGGTAGAGCGCTCGGTTCGGGACCGAGAGGTCGGAGGTTCGAATCCTCTCGCCCCGACCATTTATTAAAACGACCTACCGCAACTCTCATAATTCCTTCAAGCCGCATCAGGCACCGAAGCGTTTCACAATCCAGTCCCCGATTAGCTTTAATACAGTAGGATTGATCGTTTCCTCAATCCTCCCATATTCAGCCGGAGAACCAGTTTCGCTCGTCTGAAACAGATGATTGAGCTTCGGTACTTCTATGATTTCATAATCTTTGTTTCCCGCGGACTTCAAAGCTTCTCCTATGGCCGCTAGATTCTCCTTTGCAGGCACCACCTGCAGGTCCCGCTCTCCAGTGATTGCCAGTACCGGCACACGAACCTTCTTTAGTGTCGCCCGCGGGTCGTGCGTAAGGTAGAAGCGGAACCACGGCGTCAGCATGAGCTTGATGACCCCCTCCATCGCGTCATCTGAGATGCCGTACTTCTTTCGCAGATCCGCTGTCATCTCAGCTAACATCTTCGTTCTTAGTTCCCATATCTTCTTTTCAGCGGCAACATTATCCTTCTTCTCTTTCATGATAGAGAACATCTGCAGCTGCAGTCTGCGGTTCCACGCAATCGATTCACCGCTTGCGCCGCTGGCCTTAGCAGTCGCGGAAAGCTGATTGGGAAACCCCTCTTCACCAGTTACTCCCGGTCCAGCATCATGACGATAAATGCGACGTCCGCTGATCTTGCCGCAGCCAGTGGAGCTATTATCCCACCTTCGCTAGAGTTGCCGATGCCATATGGCGTCCTCAGAAGAAGAAGAGGAAATTGCTCGTCGGTGCGGGTGGGCGCGTAGATGCGCGTGTTAAGCCGTATGCCATCCCGCATCGCGATCATTGCGTCAGTGCGAGTAAAAAGCTGTTGCTCATTTTGGGCATTGATGGGCGCAAACGTTGCGAAGCAGAAGAGCGTGACAACCGAGAGACCGAAGTAGGTTATAGCTTTCTTCATTTGGGACCTTTCTGGGTTAATCCAAAAGCAGCGAAAAGAAACAACGATCGACGCGGGCGTCCCCGCGAGACAGCTCGCGTGCGGTGCTAGGAAATCACAGGAACAAAACACGAAATGGAGTTAGTGCTATTTCGTGTTTTTAGTGGATCGTTCCCTTGGTTGCGGCTAAAAGCCGCTCTGTGTGATCTCTACCATTCTGTGGTGGAGTTCTTCCTTGAACAAACTTCACCACCGAGACACAGCGCGGCTTTTACCCGCAACCAAATGACCAGCTGGAACAGGGGATTAAACCAGCCTGCGAAGCTAGCGGACAGAGTGATAGCCCCTGGCGAGGGCTCTGCCGAGCCTGGGGACCCAAACCGAAAACGCGGCTGAGCCACGAAGTGTGCGACAGATCGTGGAACATGAATGAGCTCTTGGGTAATCATCATAACTAACAGAGACTCGTAACGAACCGTCTGTCGCCAGCTTCGCAGGCTTGTGGATTTGGCGAGGTTAACCCCAGGCTCGGCGGCCCTCGCCAGGGGCTATCACTCTTCCGCCAGCTTCGCAGGCTCGGTTACTGCGTCCCTGCAACTTATATCTCACCATTCGGCAAAAACTTTGTCAGAGCGTCGTCCACTCGATTTGAAATCCGGAGTCACCCCAGCTTTCACGAAGACGCTGCTTCATTTGATCGTTAAGCGGCCCATGGAAAACTCGCCGAATATTTGGGTAGTAACGCCCTGTTTGATCTCGCTCATGGATCTGGGATCGACTATCAAAGACCATTCAGAGTGCGAGAGCATGTTGATGAAGCCCGGCGCCACGACGAGGCCTTTAGCATCCTCAACCGTTGTTGCTGTGGCTCGACTCAGGTTGCCAATGGGTGCAATGCGGTCGCCTCTGATCCCTATATCGGCCCGCCTCAATGGGCGACCACGGCCGTCATAGACAGTGCCGCCCTTAATAATGACGTCGAATGAAGCGGGACTTCGCCTTTGCGCAAGCGCGGTGGCTGATAGTGCAAGTATCAGCGTTAGAGATAGAAGCTTAGAAAGACTGGCTCTCATGATTGTGTGTCGTGGCGTTTATCGATTAAGAGGTTCCCCCTCAACAGGACGCATATCAAAATAGGATCCGAACAACATTATCGGCTTTGCCTCAACTGTCATTTGGCGACGTTTGGGCTGGACTTCGCCGCTGCGTTGGCTCTTTATCTCTCTTACGGCTTATCGGCGCTTGGGTTCGATGCGGAGGCGCCGTCGGGAAGCACAGGGACCCTGCAAGGATCTAACCGGGATTCGCCTTAAGTGGAATGGCAGTCCGGATGTCTCTAATGAGAACGCCAATGTTCGACATGCTTCAGCTTGTCGGTGAGATTGGTAAGGTTGAAGCGAGCCTAAAGGGCACCAATACGCGGCGAAGACCTCGCTTTCGATTTGCCTCTCAGGTGTAGCTAACAATCTATTTCTCGGTTATTAACGTGTCGAGCGTAACCCAACA
>DASQKG010000508.1:0-4565 GCA_035630655.1 Pyrinomonadaceae bacterium | reverse complement strand
TTCGCAAACGCGCCGGTAGCCTGTCCTATGACCGGTGCGCCTTCGAGTGCCGCAACACGCGTGAGCAGCTTGGTGGTTGTGGCTCTTTCTCCCCGACTTAACACGAGCCCATTGGCGGCATCCGTTACTTTTAGATGGACCCATGTGCGGGCGTTGCGTCCATCGTGCATTGGATAGTCGACCAATCGCGCGTGACGTCGAACGGAAGCGCGCCTGCGTGCGGTGTTCAAGTAACTCTCAGTTGCAACCGCGTCCTGTTGATAGCTCAGGTAATCACCGACATAGGCAAGTAACTCGACCAACGCAATCCCGAGATCGGCCGGACTGCGTTCGCGCCACTCCGGCACGAGCAGCGACAGGCGATCCAGCATTAACTGCCGAAAACTCGCGTAGTCTTTAGCAAGATAGTTAATCTCCGGGTCACGCCCAGGCTCCGGCCCGCACAAGCGTTGTGGTTTGCAATCGAACTCTGTGGGGCAATTGATTTTGAACGAGAAGTCGATGGCCGAGAGGATTGGATCGAAACCTTCAGGAGGCTTGTCGCTCTCAGCATCCGCTACTAACCGTAGCGTGTAAGTCGAAAAGTCACCTCGTTCTGAGACTTCAACAATGAGGACGTTTGCGCCCAGTGGTGGTGAACTGGATAGACCACTGGTTACTGAATTGACGATGATTTCTCGGATTCGCTCGCCACCCTCAAGCTTCAAGTTTTCTATCTTGATATCGTCGGCGGCGAGGTCTTTGACGAAATGAACAACCAGGGTTCGCTGCCGATGTTGCAGCGAATCCTGTGGGTCGTCTGACACTTCCAGAAAATCGATGCCGTTGATCGACGGGTGATTTCGGACGGCTATCCGCCGGCGCTCGTCATCGCAGCAGAAGTAGATCATCAGAGAACGCCTCCGCGCGTGAACTGCGCTGTCTGCTGTTGTTGTGTGCGATTCACGGTGTACTCGATTGTGATTACCAACTGCGCGTCGTTGCTTTCCACCTGGACGTCGTTGACCTGAATCAGACTGCCAAGCCATTGCTGGAGCGAACCCTGGACCAGAAACTGTGTTGCCGCGGCCAGCTCATTGCTGTTCGGAGCAAACACCAGGCGACCGATTGCACAACCAAAGTCCGGACGGTTAACCCGTTCGCCCGGCGCCGTAAACAAGACCTGTTCGATCAGATCGCGAATATGGTCGTTATCGTCGCTCGCCGCGGTGCGGCCGCGGCCATCGAACCTGAATGGATAGTCGAGGTTCATAACGCTTACATCCCCGTGGCTCGCGTCTGCGTGGCCACGACAATCATCGGGGCGCCCGACGGCGCGCAGATCGATTGGCTATCGAAGAGCAAAAGGGGTTGACCGTTTGAGGTTATTCGCGTGGCTGCGGTGATGAACTGACCGGTAACGCACGGGCCATTGGCCGCCGGAGGCGTTGGCAACGCGCAGCCGGCGATCACATAAGGCCCTGGCAAAGTCACCGTCGGCTGACCACTAACCAGCACTCGAGGGTTGACGACCACCGGTGTGGCCTGACCAGCATGTGAACACAAGACCGTGGCTCCCAGATGCAATAGAAAACCCGGCATAACACTCCTTCCTTCAGTCTCAGATAGCCGTGAAGGCGCCGTTGTTGATGTTTACTGATGGCCCAACCATGACTATCGAGGCGCCCTTCCCGTTCTGAATGTAAATTCCGGTGTCGTTAACGATCAGGGTTGCGCCCGTAGTGCTTTTAAGCATGATCCCGCCAGTCGGACCGGGCAGGTCGCTGATTACAATCGAGTTCTGCAGTCCGGTTTGCAGGACTATGTTTGGGCTCGCGGGGTTTCCCGCCAGGGCCAGCGTGGGAACCTCTGCTACCGAGCCATACCAACAACCACTCCAGATCGGGTAATCCGGATCCCCTTGCTCAAACTCTACCCAAACTCCAGCCCCGATCTGGGGAATCATGTAAGCTCCCATCTGTTTGCCGCTGATTGGAAAACACGGCATGGCCCAACTTGATGGAATCAACCCTTCAACATCAGGGACCTGGACCATCAACCGGCCGATTTGCAACGGATCGATGTTGTTTAGAACGACTCCGCGATACTTCCCGTAGTATTTTTGACCGTCGGTCGAACCGTCGTTGTCCAGGCATTTGTTCATACGGGCACCTTTGGCGTGATGGAGACTAAACCGTTTCTGGTCAGCTCGAAACTCTGTTTCAATTCCCCCTGTTTAAGATTGGTAGTTACGCTCTTGACGAAATAGAGACCGTCAAAGGCCATACCCACACCACGCACGCCTACCAATTGACGCGCTTTCAAAAGCCGTCCGTAACGCGCAACCTCAAGGGAGCCATTACCAGATACCGCATCGGCCGAGCATGACGCGACTGCCATACCTTTGCTGATGGCCGCCATTGGCGAGAGTTTTGCTGTGTCCTTTAACATCGTGATGTTGGTGATTGGCGCGGGTATCAATCCCAACGGAGGTTGAAGCGGGTTCAGCTTAGGAATCGGAATCGGAATCGGCACCTTGGTCAGAGAGTTCTGAATAAAGACAATCGGCAAAGTTGTGTTCGCACCATTAAAGTTGAAGCTTAGCGACTCGACATTCGTGTGCGCGTCCATGTCGTAATTGAGCGCCGGTTGTGGTACGCCCACTTTGATCTCGGGACCAAAATAAGCCACGTTCGCGCCTGGAACCGGACCAGCGTCGATATAGAAGACATAACCAACATCGCGCGCCAGCTTCTCGATATATGCCAGATCAGTGGACTTGTGTTTGGGAATGCGTTCCACTGGAATTGGCAAATCAATGAAGGGTGATGGGATTACCAAGGGAATAATTCCAAACATTGCATACTTCGCTATGATCAACGCTACTCGCGCCTCCGCTGACATCGCTGGGTAAGGAAGGCCGCTGAAGTCTTGCAACGCCATGACCTTCGTCAGATCGTCGCCGGTAATCGTCAGCGTAGACTCGCCCGGCTTGCCGCCTGGGCTAACCTGCTGGTTCGTCATTACTCCGTCCATCAAAACATTCGGCGTTCCGTTTATCGTCACAATGATGATGACCCGCAATAACGGCGACTGCGCTCCAGCGATAAGGAACAACGTGTGCAGCGGCGATCGGTTATTCAATGTGAAGCTAAGTTGGAAGCCACTTGCTGAACCTGCCGCAACCGTCACTTCAACACTTGTCAACGCATCGAGAACGGGCCTGGGTACAGGCACCGGCACGACGGGTCCAACCATCAATGTCAGATAGAAGCCTTTAAGCATCGGAATTTCCCGGGATACCTTCAGGGAGCGTTATTCTGATTCGACGTCCGATTGGTTCAACCAGCTCTTCAGGACGAACTACTCCATTGGCATCGCAAACACGCCAAAATTGTTCGGGATCGCCAAGGTACTGGCCCGTGATGCTGTCGACTCGCTCGCCTTCGGTAACAACATGTTCGACCAATAGATCGAAATTTTCCGGAGGCGGAACGAAACGCCGCCGCACAAAAACAATCTTCTTGCCGGCTGCGGTTTCCAGTGTGACAGTGGTCATGCCGTAGTAACGACTAGTAATCGAAAACATGTTTACCTCACGGGATGCTGGTGATGCCGGTGGCAGTCAAACTCGCTACCGACTTCTTCGCCAGGTTCTCTTTTTGCTGTTGATAAGCGAGGAAAAGACTGCTGCCCTTGTGACTAAACGGCAGGTCGTTAACGCTCAACACGCGCATGCCCAAACTCACTTTCGCACGAAGAGGATTGAGCGATGGGTCAAATGCTTCTTCTGTAATACTCAACTCGGTGATGCGGACAGGAAGTACACGGCTCTTACTCCAGATGAACAAAGTAAGCGGCGTTTCCATCGGAATGATCTCGAGCGTACCTGCATTGGCTAAAGAGTTGTTTGACTGAATCTGCGCGCTGCTGGGATAGACAATCGTCTCCAACGCAGCGAGCTGTGGCTGGATACCAAATTCGGTCGTGTTCGGATTCTGATCGGGAAACTCCAGCTGATCCGTGGCATCGATCTCAACCTCGAGCTTGATCGTCTCGACGGGCGGGCCGGTCAGTCGCATCACGTCTGATCGATCTCCGCCTTCCGCGAGTGTTTTGATCTGCAGCGAGCGGGTAAGCGAATCGGGGTTGTATTGCAGAGCGATCGTTCGGAGCACTGCCGAGGTGCTCGGATCCATGAGCACCAGGCCGCCTTTTAAGAGTCGGGGTGAGTTTGGAAAACTACTCATCTGCTTCAGTTCCTTTTTCGTCTTCGACCAATACCGGTTGAAATGCCTGGCCCATCACTTCCTAAGGCACAATTTTGCTGCTTTCCTTTTGATCCTCTCGCTCTCCTTAAATGCGGCGGTTGATCTCGTTAACCTCTATGAACACGATGGTCGCGCTCGGATTGCGACGTGTTAAAAGCGAATAATTCATTACGGTCTCTGGCCGGAAGAAGTGATGAGCGTTATGCAATACGCCGCGAGAGTTCCCAAGCCTCAGGCCTTGTGCGCCACTCTGTGACGACAAACTTTCTTTGCCTTTATCACACTCACTGCAAGTGCCCGCGGATCCACCGCAAC
>DASQKG010000507.1:0-6111 GCA_035630655.1 Pyrinomonadaceae bacterium | reverse complement strand
GTTTCAGCCGCGCACGTCGCAGCTGAAAGCGCTGGCGCCAGGCCAGCGGACGAGCACTCGTTAAGGCGCCGTCCATCGCCAACGGGGACGACACCGCCGCGCCAACCTTCCCACGTGACTCGCCAGCATGGGGCCGCAATGTCGCAGGGCTCAACGTCGCCGATTAGAGCCACTGGCCAGCTTTTTCTAAGGCGTTTCGTGTTCGTGCCGCCAAGCAGGGCCACCGCCTGGTAAACCGATGACGCATTGGCGAGAGGAACCAGGAGTGGCGATTTGGGGGCATTGATCACATGTACACCGCCGAGGAATGTACGACGGGCGACGTTCACGAGTGTTAGAAGCGCTACTTGATGGTCTCGCGATGTTCTCACCTCTGGACCAACCTCGATGGAGAGTCCAAATTTCTGCAATAGTGCAAGTGCTTGCGCCGGGGATTCCGCTCGCCCCGTGTCCATAAAGTACTTCGCGGTTCGGTGAAGATCTTCTTGTGTAACGTTGTTCATTATTAAGCCCAGAATCCTGTGTAAAAAAAACGCTTTGCCTGTTTTCCCGCTCTGTTTTTCCAGGTGTGCTCGCCCGAGTACTCATAAATTCCTAACTCTGAATGAAGCACGGGCGGGTCGGCATAACGGGGCACTATGACGGCGATGTGACCAGAACGCGCTACCATCGGATTGGTGCGATCCTCCCGGCTCTGCACGCCCGCAAAGCGATGTGTATGAGCGTCAGCAACGACTGTCAGACTACGCTCGCGGCAGATCGCCCATAGCTTTGCAAACGCATCGCCGTAAAGAACACAAACTCCGGTGCTGTACGCGTTGGGATCCAATTCGTCATAGTAGACTGCATCCTTAACTGCCAACCGGCCGCGGTTTTCTTCCCCGAGCAAAAACACTCCTGCTTCATGTCGCCCTTCGCCGCGCTGTTCGAGTTCGTTCAACACGTGCTTCCAGAATTTTCGGCCGCAACTGATCCGATGATCAGGCGCCAATAACGCCCGTATAGTCGTTCGAATTGATAAGTTCATGGATCTGTTCCAAATAACAAACGATGCCGCGCGCCGGGTCCCACAAACGACCCGGGTGCACGTTGCGCCAGTCGTCGTGCCCCTGAATAGACATGCGGTCGCATGGCAAATACAGGCATCTTCCATCTTTCCATTGCGGACGGAAGACCGACGGCACAATTGATTTTCCGGTGGGCCAGTCCTTGTGCGCTAGAGCCGAGTTGGTTTCTGCGTTCCATGGTTGTGCTGTCGGTGCTACTTCGCGATAACCGCTGCAGTCGAAGCGGAAGGCGTACTCCGGAGGACTGTTAGGAATGATAGCTGCTGATACCGAGATGACAACGTTTGGCCATTCCGTTGAAATGAGACGCCATCGGCACTCCATCTCGCCGCAACGGAATTCCGCCGCGGCGAGGTCACGCTCCAGCAATAACTGGTCAGGCGGCTTGATAACAGTCACCGATTAGCCCTCCACGCGTATCTCTGGCACCAAGTCGAAGCACAAGACGCAATTGCTGCCTTGGACCAGCGCGTGCAACGGCGTGTCAGTGGAAGGACGCTCAGTGGATTTGCAGAGCTGCAAAACATGTTCTGCGGCATCCTTTTTGTCCAGTTCGAACTCCTTTATGGCCCACTTCTTCACGCTACGCACTCGCGTGCCTGCTGCAAAGTCCCGTTCAATGGTTCTTTCCAAATAATTCACCGTCGTTTTGATACGGCGACAACGAGCCACGTGAACTCGCGTACCCTGTTTGACTTCCGCGGGACGTTTTCCCTCGCTCGAGATGTGTTCCTCTGCCTCGTCGATAAAGATGAATCGGTCGGGACCAATCGTTATCCCAGCGCCTGAGAGCGCTTTATGTAGTTCGGATTCCGTTAAGTTTTCGTTTACTGCGACCTCAACAACGTTGGATTCGCCTTGGGTTTGAACGAAGAGTGTCAATTTCGGCATGCTGCCCTCCTAATGGTTGAAAATGTGGGCATTTCACGCCCAACGGTTAACCTAAAGTCCGAAGAGCGGAATCTGATCGCACATCGCTCGAGTTCCGTCCCTCCAAGTTGTTAATCGTCAGAGCAGGCCCAACCCGGAAAGGGTTTCTCAGGAGAGTGTCAACGGGCCACGAGGTGTGGCCGCGCAGATGAAGAAGTGAGGGCAGCGTGGGCAAGTGACAGCATCTACGTAAGGTGGAAAGAATCCAGCGGCAATACCTGCCAACATCTCGCCGGTTTTGGTTCGCCGGTTTTCAATTTTTTGATCAGTGACCACCACCGGGTCAAGAGATTCATCCGTCAGATGCACGGCTTCGATTTGGTAGGCGCTGTTGAAGCGATCCCGAGCTGCCAAGTGATAAAGGCTGTACTCGAGCCTATCGTACTCGTTGACGCGTTTGAATCCCGTGCGTACGCGTCGCAGAACCATCGTACCGTTCGGCAGCTGCGCCATTTCATCGGGTTGCACCATTACCCGCCCTGTGGCGAGGTCTAACGCTAACGGTTCTGAGCGGCTGAAGACTCTTCCGGCCCCGAGACGGACCAGGGCGCTAACGAGCCGATCAGCTAGTTGACGATACTCGGTAGCAAATGCGTGATCTGTCGGCCCCTTCTTCTGCCAGACACGCTCGAATTCCTCCTCAGCCGCAGCTTCGTCCGGGTCACCCTTGACTCGCGCTTCTGCGAGCCATTCGATGAGATCATAGATGCACTGGTGAGTGCGGCTGAAAGCTGTTGGTTTCCTCGCGCCACCAAGTTCAAGAACATGTGTGTAAAAGAATCGTCGAGGACACTTTTCGAAAGTCCGTAAAAGTGTATCTGTAACATTCCAATCGTCGGGCCAGGAAATCCGCACGGCAGCAGGGCGGGGAGCATCTGCCGGTAACGGGAGTATTTCGGGATTCCGGACTTCATCAATCAGCGTTGGCGGTATCCAGCTGAGAAATGGGGAAGCCGTACGATTCTTGCCGTTAGGCTGTTTACGAGCGAGATACAAACGAAGGTGAAGCTTGGCGCGCGAGAAGGCTACAAAAAACAAGCATTGCTCTTCCTGTTCGTGGGCCCGCTTTGATTCTTGACTGGACGAAAGATTGTCGAGGTCATCTACCATTCCATCCGGAGCAGGACATCGTTGCGATCGGTACTGCGACGGGAAACTAGAGACCGTCAGACCGGGAATATGGACGGCGTCGAACTCCAGTCCCTTGCTCCCATGTACTGTCATCAATCGAACCGCATCAATATGCAAAGCGGCGGCGGGAACTTGGCGCATGTCACGCTCCTCGGCAAGAAGGACCAGTTGTCTTACCCGGTCGAGCATTCGCCTAATGGGAAGCCCAGGCGCCGCTGGCCGCCGGTCCCTGGCAAAATTCAGTAGTTGCCAAATAGCCACCCCGCGCATACATGCGGCCGGCCTAGTGTCGCTTGCTAACGTCGCTACGAGATCGGAACGATCGAGAAGATAAGTAGTAAGAAACTCCCAAGGAGATACGTTGATGGTAACTCCTTCTAAATCCTCGGCGAGTCTCTGCAGACCCGACGTGCCTTGGTCGGAAAAGCCACCGGCGGCAAGAACTTCAAGAAACTTGCCGGTCGCTGGGTTTTCGGTCTCTCGCATCCGGATAGTGGCGGTCCTTACATCTTGAAGCGGCACATCATAACGGCGCATGGCGCCCACTCGGGCAAGGCCATCACCAAACGGATCGATTGCTAAACTAAGAAGCGACAATAGGTCGCGAATTTCTTCTCGCTCGAAGAAGCTGCCAAGATGCAAAACCGGAATCCCTCGCGCCTCGAGCACGCCAGCTATCTCGTTCAGTCTGGAATTTGAACGGCAAAGTACGGCCTGGTCCCGAAAGCGAACGCCCTTCTTAACCAACTCAACTACACTCGCCGCTATACCCTCAGCTTCCTGCTCGAGAGTATCGAAACGCCTAATCTGTGGCTTGATACCTGAAACTCCTCCACCAGCACTGAGGTTGAGTTGTAGCATCCCCTCTGAGGCCCCGAGATGTGGTGCTATTGCGACGAGGCTACGAACTATTTCATCCGACGATCGGTAGTTCACTTCCAGCTGGTCCACGGCGGTGTTAGGGTACTCCGTGCCGAAAGCAGCCATGTTTGCTGACGACGCACCGCGAAACCGATAGATTGACTGTCTGGAATCACCAACGACCCACAAGTGTCGGCCCTCACCTGCCACGGCGTGAAGCAAGCGAGCGCTGGCACGATTCACATCCTGATACTCGTCAACAAGCACGTGCCGATGCCTCAACTGAATTATTCTTCTGACGGCTTCTTCCCGCTCAAGAAGTAATGCGGGACGCATGATCAGATCCCCGAAATCAACAGCTCTTCGTTTTGCTAACTCCTGTTCATACAACTCGTACACGGCTGCGACTTCCAGGGCCTTTTCGGCTGCTATCCGAGTGGCATCGTCGCTCGCTCTATCTTTCATAGTCGTTGCCAAGAATGCATAGCGCGCCGGCCCCACGAGTTCATCCTTGGCCCGGGAGATTGCGCTAATAATGTCCCGCAATACCAAAGTCGGATCCCAAAGATTGCGATAGTGTACGAGCGGTAGTGTAGGAAGTATCTCTTCCAACACTTCTATTGCGTCGCTGCGATCGAAAAGCGGAGGGTCCGGCAGCAAGCCAAGTTGTTCATGGTACCTACGCACCAAATCCAGGCCGAAGGCATGGAAGGTACCAATCCAGATTCGGCCCGCTTGATTCGGCAAAGCTGCAGCTATACGCGCAGACAACTCCCCCGCGGCTCGATTTGAAAACGTCAGGATTAGGATCGAAGATGGATCCACGCCCTGTTCGATTAGCCTAATAACCTTTTTTACAACTGTGCTTGTTTTGCCAGTTCCGGGCCCGGCTTGTAGCTGAAAGGCAGACGTGAAATGGTTAGCCGCGCGATCCTGTGATGGGTCAGCCCGGGAAGTCCGATTAAGCGACGGCGGTTGCGGTACGGCAGATGGGAGCAGTAGTGAATCAAGGAGTTGCTGCCTTACCAAATCCTTTGGTAGCTGTCGGCTAGTCGCAATCGATGTGGCGCTAAGGCGCTCCGTCAGATAGAGATTCCGCGCGATATCGCGAGGTAGCAAAAACTCGCGACCGAACACATTTGCCTGCAGCTCGCGTCGCTCATGTCCACCGTAATCCTCAATTCTCTGTAGACCGACGGGTACCACTTCCGTAGACTGCGAGGTATCGATGTCTGCCGTGGCGCATTCCGCGGATTTGGAGTGAAGAGAGGCATGTCCAATTTCGTGGGCGACTAACGCGGCACGTTCTGAGTCGTCGCCTTCATCGGCGCAACATATTGCCCCCGTCTGTTCATCGAAAACGGCCCGCGCACCTTTGAGTGTTGGGTCCCCAGGCGGCAGCCAGAAGAGTTCCAGGTCCATTTGGCGGATCGCCGTATGAACCAGAGCCAGCGGCTGAGACTCGTCCGCCCCTGCGGCGATGAGGGACGCATGCAATTGCCGGGCAGTCTCGCGGATGGGCTCGAAGGCATCCATAGAATCTCGCTTAGAGTTTGAGGAGAGACTCCTGTTGTTCGGGAGTGAGGCCCGAACCGCGTACTGCATCTTCGAAACTCTGCTTCGCACTTACCGCCGGCTTGTCCTCGGATTTGAAAAGTGCGTCGGCACGCATCTCAGGTTGTGCTGCAAAATGGGCAATAACGACATCGAGCGGCACTTCTAATTCCTCAGTCACACGACGTTTAAAGCCCATTGACATTGTGTCGTCTCGAATCTGTCTATCCCTGAGTTTCATAACGAAAGGAAGGTTTGCCTTCATACTCCGTGCGAATGTCCTTAGCTCACTGCGGGGCAGCGACGCGAAAGGATTGGCGACGGGGCCCTCCACCGGTGCAGACGAACGCTTCTTTTCGGCGTATAGGCGATTGTGAAAGCGGCTCATGGCCTTTGATACGGCCGGACTGGTTTCCGTTGAATTTGCCTCGAACGTCTCATCACCAGACTCTCCGAAGGCATCTAGGGCTAAGGCAATTGCGAATTCTGTTAAATCAGTGGCGTGTTCGGGAAAACGTCTCACCAATTCATCAAGAAGTTCTGCGTCCGGTAAGGGCTTAGAGAGGGC
>DASQKG010000506.1:0-15139 GCA_035630655.1 Pyrinomonadaceae bacterium | reverse complement strand
CAGCGCAACTCCTTCAGAGTTGCGAAGAATCTCTTGGAACGTCTTGAACCCAGGGTTTCAAAGCCAACCCTGGGCTGGAATTCGCGAACGCTTTCAGCGTTATTGGTCGTACCTGAGTTTTCACACACTCTCTACCGCGCTACTGGGTTCTGTAAGTGGTTTCTGAATCAAACTGCGTCAGTACCCGCGGTAAACTGGCGTCCTGACACGACTTTATATCCCAGTACGTCTGAGCTTATTGGGTTTCCAGCTGTACCCGATTCATGCAAAGGAATGAGGATCCTGCGATTAAACAATGCTTGACATGGTTGGCCCAAGGGAGTAGTTTCGAGTCCCCTGGGCCAATGGCCCACGTTATTTGAAAGATTTACCTGAAGCGATAAAGGCACACCTCGCGTGAGCGAGGGCCGCAAAGCCTACGGAGGTCACGACGAATTGCGGATTGGCGATTGTGGATTTCGGAAATGAATTCTGAAATCCACAATCGGCAGTCTGAAATCGAGAGACCTGGCTGGGTTACCGAAAGCAGGAGAAGCGTTCGGTATATCAGTATTTTGCGATTGCCTTTGCGTTTCTCTTTAGTTTCCCTTCCAGTTTCTTCGTTAAAACCCCTACAGCTAAATCGTCCTTGACCGGGTTCGCCCTGGCCTGCGGCCAGTATCCAGCGAGCCGTGCTGCGTCCATCGCTATTTGATTGAGCCGTGGCCTGCGCAGCGCCCCTACTTAACCCTCAACGTCCACGGGCCGATTACGAGCAATTAAGAATCCTCACCTGAAACCCGACTTCTGAAGAAAGCGAAGGGAAAGACTATGAAGAAGCTTGTGATTGCCATAAGCCTGTTGGCACTGACCGCGTTGCTGGTGGTTCCAAATGTACCAACCACGCGAGCGGGAGCAGGGAACAGATCAGTTGATTTTATAGACTCGGCCGATCAGTTTGTACCAGACCGTGTGCTGGTGAAATTCCGATCAGACATCGCATCAGATCACGCGCGAAACATAATTGCCGCACTCGGCGCGAGAGACGCCGGTGAGATCCCGGGCATCGGTGTACATATTCTCGACTTGCCTTATCAGGCGAGCGAGAAGGCTTTTGTTAATGCCTTTCAGGCGCGACCGGAAGTTGAGTTTGCGGAGCTGGACCGGATCGTCGCTCCGGCCCAAATGATACCGAATGATCCCCTATATCCGATTCAATCGAGTCTTTCAAGAATCAGTGCCACCACAGCGTGGTCCATGACAACCGGTAGCGTCAATGTAACGATCGCAATCCTTGATACGGGCGTGGACAGTTCACATCCCGATCTTGCGTCGAAAATCGTTCCGGGTTGGAATTTTTACGATAATAATTCCAATACAAGCGACGTATTGGGTCATGGAACTGCAGTGGCAGGAACAGCGGGAGCAATCAGCAACAACACTCAGGGAGTGGCTTCAATCGCCTGGGGTTGCTCAATCATGCCGATGCGAATTTCCGACGCTAATGGGAACGCGACCTACTCGGCCGCAGCCAATGCTTTAACGTGGGCCGCGAATCATGGAGCCAGAGTCGCCAACATCAGTTACATAATGAGTGACAGTTCGGCAGTGACCGCGGCTGCGCAATATTTTCAATCTATTGGGGGAGTCGTAACTATCTCATCCGGCAACTCCAGCACTTTCGACGCTTCACCTGATAACCCTTACGTCTTAACGGTTGGGGCTACAAATGGTAGCGATGTGATATACCCGTGGTCGAACACTGGAAATAATCTGGACTTGGCCGCTCCCGGCTTTGTCTACACAACCATTAAAGGAGGGGGCTACAATTCGGTCTCAGGCACCTCCGTCGCAGCCCCAATTGCAGCCGGCGTTGCGGCTCTGGTTATCTCGTCCAATCCCAGCCTCACCGCGGCACAAGTGCAGAACATTTTGAAGCAGAATGCCGATGATCTCGGCTCAGGTGGCTGGGACATCTATTACGGGTGGGGACGAGTAAACGCGGCGCGAGCAGTATGTGCAGCAATGGGCGGGTCTTGCGCAACACCGACGCCAACGCCAACCTCAACGCCAACGCCAACCTCAACGCCAACGCCAACGCCAACACCAACACCAACGCCAACGCCAACGCCAACGCCAACACCAACGCCAACACCAACACCAACACCAATACCAGCACCGACAGTCGACACAAGGGCGCCTTCGGTCAGCATCGCTTCCCCATCAGCCGGGGCAAGGGTCTCGCAAAACTTATCCGTCTTAGTGGCAGCGGCGGATAATGTGGCGGTGACGAAGGTAGAACTCTATGTGGATGGAGTATTGACAGCCGGTTCAACCATGGCACCGTTCTCGACCAAGTGGAACACGCGGAAGACTTCGTCAGGAGCCCACATGCTCCAGTGCAAAGCTTACGACGCGGCAGGCAATGTGGGCGTCTCAGCCATTGTCACTGTTTACAAGTAGCGAAGCGCACAGAAAAGACCAAAGTGCCCGGCTCGAAAAACCGAGACGGGCACTTTGGATTTGTGACGAAGACCGGAGCTTATTAGAAGTCCTTGCGGTTGGGGCACTCACCTTTCGGCTCGCGCCTGACGCGGGTTGAAGTTGCCGGTCGATGCAGGGGGAGCCCGTTTGACGGAGACCCCCTGCAGGACCGGTGCTTGTCGGGGCCTACGGACAGCTGAGGACGCTAAATGCCTTCTGGTTGTTGATGGCATCGAAGGCGTCTTTGGCCAATTCCTGACTGTTCGGCCCATTCTTCACTTGTAAATACCAAATGGAACCGCCGGAATTCGACTGGTTTGACGCGTGTGTGAGCATCGCGTAAACGCTCAAACAGTTTGCTCCTCCGAACGAGCTGCTTACGTTTTCGTGGGTGAGGCTGCCAATCGGCTTGTTAATGAACGTCAGATCGATGGGAGCGTTTCCATCGACCTTCCCGAAATACACATCCAAAGCGGTACTCAGCATCTGCGCCTTCAACATCGCGTTCATGGCGGCGCCAGAAGAGCTAGCGGCCTTGATGATGTTGGTAACGTAGGTGGCGATCACCTGTGTGGTGAGATCGTTGAACGGGTTGTAGCCCGTCAGGAAAGCCTTTAAGCTGGCCTGGTCCGCGCTCTTAATGAGCCCCTGGCCATTCTTGTTCTGCCAGAAACCCATGGTCCCCTCGCCGCAGTTATTGCAACGAACCTCGATGGTCTGGCTGGCAGTTGTTTTGTTGCCGCAATCATCTTGCGCGGTCCAAGTCCTGGTCACGGCGTAGGTGTCGCAACTCCCCTCCACGCGATTGTCGACGAAACCGGTTATCTGTGCACCACCACAGCCATCCGTGGCCTCCGGTGTGCTGAAGGTTGGTGTCGACGGACAGTAAACTGTTGCTGAATCACCAACTCCAACGATTTGTGGACCAGTAGTGTCCTCAGTCCAAGTAATTCGCTGAACGCAGGTGTTTTTGTTACCGCATGCATCTTCTGCAGTGTAGGTAATCGTTCGGGTGTGGTCGCAGCCATCGGCAGAATCCTCGACGACCGGAGTCACAGTTGCCGTCCCACATGTGTCGGAGGCCGTCACATTTGCAGCACCTGGAATGGACGTTGGGTTGCAACCCAAATCCACATCCGTCGGACAGTTGTCAAATGTTGGCGCCGTCTTATCCACAATCGTGATCTTCTGTTTACACGACGTGGAGTTGCCACTCAATTGATCTGTGGCAGTCCATGTGCGAGTGATCACACCTGTGTTGCCGCATGCCTCTTCGAAGGAATCACTAAATGTAACGTCGACGGCGCCGCAGTTACTGCTACCAGTGGCTTTCCCAGTGCTATCAGGAGTGGTGTCACTACCGCACTCGAGTTCGACATCGTCCGGGCAACTGAGTTCCACTGTGCAAATGATATTGCCAAAGTTCAAGCTGGAAGTATCGGCTCCAGTCACGGTTCCGACCCAACACCGAGAGGCGTCTGCGGTTGCAGCAGGGTTGTTGTTCTGATCGGCCGCCTCAGCACCACTATTGGGCCCGGTCTGGGTGTAGCCGTCAGGCACTGCCTCGCAGGCCGTATAGGTCGTTCCCTCTGGGAAAACCAGCGCCCAGCTTCCGTCTGCGGCGGTGGTGGTGGTCGCAGTGGTCTCACCATTTATTGCTGGAGCGAAGGTGATATTAATCGTGACATTCTCAAGTCGATCAGTTTCAGTGTCGAGGTCTAAGACCCCATCGTGATTAGTATCTATCCATTTGACGCCGCCGATGGCGCTTTGCGGCGTCACAGGGTTTTCCTTGACCTTGAAGTTGTCCGTCTTTGAGTCAGAGGGCAGGAAATGGATTACTGTTGGATCTTCAGCGTCAATAGAAGTGTCGTCAGTTTGCCGGATCAAATGCACTTTGTATTCTCCGCCCGCATTTGGCGTGTCGTTAAAAGGCACCAATTGCACCGGAATGGAACCGTTAAGTAAATTAAGCGTTCCGGGCGCATGCTGACAGGGGGGTCCCGCAGGCCCAGAGACAACTCCGTTAGCGACTACCAGCTGGCGACATTCGGCCGGATCTGTGGAAAGCAGGACAGAGCCGCTCGGATTTGTCACTTGAAAGTAATACGTGCCGTTTGGAAGTCCGTTGCCATTTTGATTTTGTGGGCCACCATTCAAGTACACATCCTGTTTTGCATCGTAGACATTGTGATTGACCGCGGTTCCATCGCCGAGGCTGGTGTAAATAGCACCGAAGAAGCTATCGGGCCCGACTGCCTTAACGCTGACATCTCTACTCCACCGAGGGGTCGATGTGATCAGGGCCAAAATCGCTAACGTCGCGAATGTGCCGAACAATATTCGTCGGTTAAAGATTCTCGATCTGCGGGAGCGAGAAATCTGGGGGGTAGCGTATCTCATTGAGGTTATCTCCTTCTATTACCGGTTTAAGCCGGTGGGGTTAATCCCATTAACCACCGGGACCAACCGGAGGGGACATGGGGGCTTCCTGACGTGACCTCATCCTAAACTTGCGGCCGGGGGTGTGAGACCCCTTGACGAGGTCGGCCAGGACTGAATTTCAAAAAGCGTTGCTGCCGCTTGCAGCGGAATGCGTTTCAAACCTTTCGGATGAAAATCCTTCTTTGATAAATGCGGTTAAACGAAACCTGCGTCGCCTGGACACTTCGTTATAAGATCTACTCGGAGACTGTTGTCTATCCCTTTAGATAGCGGGTGTCTTCATACGTGAACGATCATTCGTTACTGCCATAACGGAATCTTGCGATTCACTGATCGTTTTGTGCTAAATCATCATTCATCCACAATGCTGGTGAAACTCTGCAATCTTTAAGCCAATCAAGCAGTCAGTCTGGCGCAAGATTAGGATCAAAGAAATCTATGTTTGTTGATCGCAATAGCATGACCGTGTTTGCCATCAGCCAGCACTTCAGTTCTCAGAATCTGTCCCTGAATTGCGGCGGTGACGCCTGTCGTGGGACCGCTCAATAGATGGACGATCAACCTCACTTCACTTCCGGCGTTAACTCGCCTTGGCATTCTCAGGTACAAACCCGTTGAACTAATGTTGTCGAGCACGCAATCAACATTGAATGGCAGGTCGCCTGAATCAACACCCCAAATCCTTGCCGGAAAAGGTTCACTGATCCGTGGCTTGCGCCTCCGTTCAATTCTTTCCGGCGTACCGTCTGCGGCCCTCGCAATTAACCCATCAAGGTGCAGGTCGAGAGACGAGGAAGGCTGGTCTACTTGCGTCATGGGGGCTGCCACTACCAATTTGACCACATATGCGACACAATATTGCGACCGGATAGTAGTTCCATTGCAAACACATTGCAACGGAGGCCTATGCCTTTCTTTATGGCAGGATCCTGCCTTTGTGCGGAGTGGCTATGCAGCGGTGAGCCGTGGAAAAAAGAGCGTTACTTTGGCAATGTCGCCAATTGGTGTCCGAAGGCGTAGATAACCAATTCCAATCTGTCGGAGACGCCGAGCTTGGAAAAAATGGAACTGAGGTGGTGAGTGACTGTCGTTTCGCTGATGAAGAGCTTTTCGCCAATCTGTTTGTTTTTGAGACCCATGGCAATGAGCGTTATTACCTGACGCTCGCGCTCGGTGAGAGAATTTATTTTGGATTCGTCGGCATCGGGCTGACTGCGATTCTTGTCAGTCATCTCGCTTAGCACGTTTCCCATCGTGGTTCGGTCAAGCCAGACTTCTCCCGCATGAACTTTTTCAATCGCCTTGATGAGGACCTCAGCAGCCTCGTCCTTCAGCACGATCCCCATTGCACCGAGCTTAATCGCGCGGCGATGCACCTCCCGGTCCCTCAATCCCGTCAATACCAGTATGCGCGCGTCCTTTTTGATCTCTCGGAATTCGGGGATTAAGTTGAGGCCATTTTCATTGCCCAGATCAAGATCGAGAATGATCAGGTTTGGAGATTCACGCACAACCAGATCGAGCGCCTCTGTGGTATTGCTTGCCATGGCAACGATGCCCATCGCTGGATGATTCTCTATTAGCATGCGTAGTCCGGCGCGCACGACGGCATGATCGTCGACAAGCATTATGCGAATCGGATAAGTCGTACTACTCATAGGGGAATTTGAATTGTTACCGTGCTTTTGTTCGCTGCGTTTTCAACCGTCAGATCGCCGCCCAGGGCCGCAGCACGTTCCGCAAGCGATCGAGGATGAAATAAAGCTTTCGCCTCGCCGTCAAGAGTTTCGTTTTCGATTTTAAGAATCAACTTGCCATCGACCTGTATCAACTCAGCCCTGGCTGATTGCGCATTGCTGTGTCGTCGAATATTACTGAGACCTTCATTAATCATCTGGAATACTTCACCGGCAAGACGGTCATTTAAGTTGAGAGTGTCGCTGGCCTCAACTACGACCTGGATCCCGGTGGCCTCCTGGAATTTCGAAGCGAATCGACGCACGGCCGGCAATAGGAGCGTATTCTGATCCCGCTCAGTCTCTTTCATCCCACGGATGTAATGGCGCAGGTCCGCGATTCCTTTCGCCGTCAGATCCGATAGTTCGTTAATACGCTCAGTTACGTCCGCATCCCCGCGTTCCAGCTTCTGGACCACGGCGGCCAACCCAAGCTGAAATCCTATATAGGGTTGAATTAAGCTGTCATGAATATCGCGCGCGATCTTGTCGCGCTCGCGCTCGGCTGCATCTGACGCGAGGTGATCCACAAGGCGAATGTTGTCGATAACCGGAATAACCTGGTCAATGGCCTGGAGAACAAACTCTATATCTGATGCGCTGTATTTCGACGGTCCCCCAATGATGTAGCAGCGTCCAATTCCTCGACTGCGATAATTGATCGGGACCGTCAGGAATTTTTTAGACTCAAGCGCGTTTACCAAAACGTCATGCGGTCGTTCGTCTTTGGTGAGTTCACCTGTCAAAACGTTGTACAGGAAATTTTCCGAACCACTACCGTGAGACATCATTGCCTCGCCAGATTGCAGTGAAACGAAAATTGCTGCAACCTCATCGCCGACCACTTTGCCAAATGACGTTGAGGAATCATTTTCCCGATCAACGCGTCTCAGCGTGTAAGCTTTCTCTTTCTCACCAAATACGATTAATAAAACGGTATCTGCGTCATAGAACGAGCGAACACGTTCCATCATCCAATTAACGGTGTGATCAATTCCAAAACGGGGATTGGAGAAGGCACTAATATCCCGGAGAAACTTAAGCCGTTTTTTGAGCTTAACTTCGTAACCGCCCCAATACGAGATCATGTATCCAAGTACCAGCAAATAGACTGGTCGAAGCAGAAAGCGGTTCAATTGGAAATGCGGTTCCGACGGGGCGGTAAGGTACCCTACAATAGTAAATAAAACAGCCGACGCTATCGTGAGACGCAGGCCGGAGGCGAATCCCGAACTAAACGACGAAACCAAAATGGGGAAGAAAAAGAAAAAGAAGAAAATGCTGTTGGTGCCACTACTCAGGGCGATCAGGAAAACGTACCAGCAGACATCGATCCAGGGGGCCCACGCAGGCAACGAGCGGGACTCTGCAGATTGTAGAAGTGAGATTACATAAAGAATCAAACTATAAATTACATAGAGGACTAGTGCTCCGTAAGTAATTGGCGCCAGGCGATCTGGCTCAGAAGGGTCGATGTAGATAATGAATAATGCCGAGGCGGCGAGAATGAGCCTCATCAGGCTTATCATTCGAGCATCTACGGATTCAACGAACTTCTGCCTGCTTAGAGGCAAACGTACAGAAATATTTTTCGAACTCATGCGACGTTCCACTGCCGAGTTATTATTTTTCAGAGACTTGCTGCTTGGATTAACCCAGTAATCATGGGTCGTGGGAGTAGCAAGTCTGGACTACTCTGGTTGTGAAGCAAACTAGTTTCAGGAGGCCCGATTATATTCCATCAACGTTTGTGGTCCAAAACCCAAACGCCAAGTTGCGTATTTCGAAGTGCCGCTGAGGAGTGGTCGACGATTCGTTTTATTGGGAACTTAATCGCGTGGCGAGGCTTTGCACGCAAAGTCGGCGAAGCCGAATAAATCAGAACCGGAAGCGGGTAGCGACCGGGTCGCCCGCTGCCCTACGAAAAGCGATGATTTATGGTAAAGCTCGGGACTTCTTACCAACGCGGACCCGGTCGCTTACTGCTTCCGGTTCTGATACCGCTCAGCGAACCCTTTCATTCGACTTTATGTGCAAAGCCGCGTGGCGGGCCCTTGAGGTGAGGCGAACCCTTACGAGTTTCCCCTGCCAGACTGCTGCTCACCCTAACACCTCAAATAAATTATGGCGAAAATTGCGGAAGTCATTGATTTTTCCCCCCAACGGTGTTAGTTTGCCCGCGTTCACCCCTTAGACAACTGAAGACGAAGACAACTAGCTCAGCAATCCATAGTTGTTTTTCAGCAAGTCCGCTTAGGTTTGGATAGCGTCGGACCCCTTCCTCATCAAGGAGTGCCCGAGCTGTCCCAGTCACTGACCCATTAGCCGTTAGTTCAGAGCACTATGAAAGCGCCTTTGGGATTTCTGCCAAAAGCCCGCCGCGAAGGAATCATCACCAAAGAGGTTGATGGTGAACTACTGATCTACGATCGCGATCGCGATAAAGCTCATTGCCTCAATCCATCGGCGGCAGCAATCTGGAAACTCTGCAACGGCCGGACGACGACCGATCAAATCAGTAGTTCACTTTCAAAGGACAAGGGCGGCGCGGTGGATGAAGCAATCGTTTGGCTGGCATTGGCCGAGTTGCGCCGCACTCATTTGCTGGAAGACTACGACTGGACGCAACCTGGACCACAAACGATACTTGGCATGTCGCGTCGTGAAGCAGTGAGACGCATCGGACTGGGAGCAGCGATCGCTTTGCCGATTGTTATTTCAATTACCGCGCCGACACCAGCACAAGCAGGTTCACCATGTAAGCCGGCCAACCAAGCTTGTACTCAAGAAATCGAATGTTGTTCTGGTGTTTGTACTGGAAACGTCTGCATAGGGGATGCTTGATGATAGTAATTCAAGTATTCGATACTTAGACCGGACGGAAAATCAAGTGAAGAGACTTTGCTCAATTCTGGTGGGCGTGATTCTAACGGTGCTGGCCCTGAGCGCTTTCGCGACAGTGAGCGGCAATGTCTCGCCGGTTAGCTATCGTTGGCCTAGATTGTTCACGAGCATCTTCTCGATCCGCACCGCCACCGGGACGGCCAGCACCAGAGCAGCGGTATCGCCTTACGAGGCTCCCGTATTGGTCCCGCTGATATTCGTTGTTACTTCGACGGGTGACGCTGCCGACGCATCGCCCGGCAACGGTGTTTGCGCCACCGCTACCCCCGTGGTGTGTACTCTGCGCGCCGCGATTGAGGAGGCAAACGCCACCCCCGATGCTGATACAATCCGCTTTGCCATCCCCGTCGCCGGCGTACAAACAATCATTCCTGCCTCAGCGCTGCCGGTCATCTCTCAGCCCGTAACGATCGACGGTTATACGCAGCCCGGTTCGAAGGTAAACGAGCTGACAGTAGGAGATGACGCCATTATTAATATTGAGTTGGACGGTGCCGGTCTTGTCGCCGACGGCCTAAACATTTCCGCCGGGAACTGCACGGTGCGCGGCCTCGCAATCTTCAGCTTCGGAGGCGATGGCATTGACCTGAACACCAACAACACGAACTCCATCGTCGGCAACTTCATTGGTACGAATTCGGGCGGCTTGCTGGACCTCGGAAACGGTGACAATGGTGTCCAAATCACGAGCGCCTCAAACGCCATTGGCAGCAGTGCGCTCGCCGATCGCAACATCATCTCCGGCAACGACGGCGAGGGCGTGAGCCTCTTCGTCAGCGGCGCGACACTCAACACTGTGGCAGGCAACTACATTGGCACAGACCGCACCGGCACAGCTGACCTTGGCAACTCAGACAATGGCGTATTTGTCGGTGGGCCATCGAATACTATCGGCGGGTCGACGGCAACGCCCGGCCAAGGCGCGGGCAATGTCATCTCGGGCAACACGCTTTCAGGCGTGCGCATCTCGACGGATGGCAACTCCAACACTGTCGCGGGCAACCTCATCGGCCTTCAAGCCAACGGCACAACCGCGCTCGGCAATTCTAACAACGGCGTCTTTATGTCGAACGCCGCAGAGGACAACACCGTTGGTGGCACCGCAGCAAACTTACGCAACATTATTTCCTCGAACACAGGGGCGGGCGTTCGCATTGACGGCGAGGGCACGACGGGGAACATGGTGCAGGGAAATTACATTGGTACAGACGCAGGGGGCACCCTCGACCGTGGTAACACAGCCGATGGCGTGCTTATCCTCGCAGGTGCGACCGTCAACACGGTTGGCGGTCTGACCGGCACACCTGGGACGGCACCCGGCAACGTAATTTCCGGAAACAACGGGGATGGCATTGAGATAAACACCGGCACTCCCTCGCCGAATAATACCGTCCAAGGCAATCTTATCGGCACGAATGCCTCAGGGACGGGGCCTGTCCGCAACAGCGACGACGGCGTGCGCATCATCAGTTCCGCCAACAACCTGATCGGCGGTTCGACGGCGACGGCACGAAACGTCATCGTCGGCGGGACAGGCGAGACTACAGATGACGGCGTTGACATCCAAGGCTCAGCTGCCGCCGCGAACACGGTGGCTGGCAACTACATCGGCACCGACATCAACGGCACCGGCGACTTTGGGGCAGGCGGCGATGGCGTGCGCATCTCCGCCAGCGCGGACAACAACCCGATCGGGGGCTCGACTGCGACGCCGGGCACTCCCCCGGGCAACGTGATCTCGGGCAACGACGGCGATGGCGTCGAGATCAGCGGCAGCGCTACGGCTGCCAACCTCGTCCAGGGCAACCTGATCGGACTTCAAGCGAACGGCACGACAGCACTTTCCAACGGCGGCAGCGGGGTTCTCATCTCCACTTCCGGTACGGCACCCTCAACCGTCGGAGGGGTGTCCTCAGGATTAGGCAATATCATTGCTTTTAACGGGGGCGACGGAGTCTACGTCTCTACTGGCGTAAATAACATCATCCGTCGGAACTCGATTCACTCGAACACGGGCCTAGGCATCGACCTCGGAGCAGATGGGGTGACACCCAACGACACGGACGACCCCGACACCGGCGCAAATCTTTTGCAGAATTTTCCGGTTATTACAAACGCGCAACAGGGAAGCACCACCATATCCGGCACACTCAACTCGACACCATCGACCACCTTCACTATCGAGTTCTTCTCGAACACGACGGCGGACCCAACTGCGCATGGCGAAGGTCAAACTTTCCTCGATTCGATTACGGTGACGACAGATTCGGGCGGAGATGTCGCGTTCTCACACACCGCCGCGACGACCGTCCCGCTCGGACACGTCATCACCGCTACGGCTACAGACCCGAATGGTAACACTTCGGAATTCTCAAACACGCGACTAGTAGTCTCCGCCACGTTTGCGCGACTCCGCGAATTCCGCGCAACCCGCTACGGCGATGGCACGATCGTCGATTGGAGGACAGAGCGCGAGGTTGACAATCTTGGTTTTCGCCTCTACCGCGAGGATGCGGGCCGTCGCACACTCCTCACACCTTCAATGGTTGCCGGCTCCGCGTTGACGGTCGGCCCGGGCAATCGACTCACCGCCGGATACTCATATTCCTGGTTCGACCCTCAGGGTTCACCGGATTCTGTTTACGCTTTGGAATCCGTCGACCTTGACGGCAGCAGTGAGTGGGCTGGACCAATCTATCCAGCCGCTGGAGCAATCACCGGCAAAGCCCGCGAAACACCAAGACACGAGCAGGCGATGCTATTGAACGAGATCGCTGCGAGTCGAGACCAAAGTTCGTCTGCGAGTTTCGCAAATGTTACGAGCTGGCCATCGACGATGAACATTACGCCATCTTCGAGGGACACGAAGTTATCGAACAGTTTGAGCCAACCCAATTCGCTGTCGATCCAGCAGCGGATCGCTGCCGGCAAGGCAGTTAAAGTCCACGTGCGGAAGAGCGGCTGGTATCGAGTCACGCTGCCTGAATTGGTGGCGGCCGGGTTTGATCCAACATCCGACGCGCGCTTGTTGCAGTTGTACGTCGACGGTGAGGAAGTTCCGATTAGTCTCAGCACGGAATCCGCACGACTAAGCGACACTGACTCGTTAGAGTTTTACGGCGTTCCCCTTGATACGCCGACAACTGATGCCCACGTCTACTGGCTGATTTCCGGAACTTCACCAGGCAAACGAATGATTGCGAGGCGGGGCAAGCTGAAGCCAGCCGATCCATATTCGGAACCTGCGCCCGGCGGTTTCGATCTGACGGTCCAGTGGGACGAGAAAGTCCTTTATTTCTCGAGCCTTCGGAATGGGGATGCAGAGAATCTTTTTGGCGCTCCGGTGCTTTCCAATCCCGTGAACCAAACGCTGCCAGTCAAATACCTTGATCTAGACTCGGTTTCTCAATCGCAAATCGAGATCGGGCTCCAGGGGCTTACCTTGCTCGGTCATCAAGTACAAGTGAAGGTCAATGGGGAGACGGTGGGCTCGATGATGTTCGCGGGTCGTGAGCATGAAGTGGCAGCGTTTCCGGTTAATCTAGGCTTACTGCGCGAAGGCGATAATGTTGTGTCATTGAGCAGTCTGAACGGCTCGAACGACATCAGCTTAATCGACTTTATACGGCTTACGTACCCCCGGCAGTACAAGGCTGAAAACAACACGCTGAGATTTAGCGCCCCGGGCGGACAGCCAGTTCGCGTCGAGGGCTTTACCGATCCGAAAGTTCGAGTCGTCGATGTGACGGATCCGAACGCGCCGACGCAAGTCACAGCTAGGGTTACAAAATCCGGTACGGCCTATTCGGTGAAAGTGCAGTCAGAAGGTAATGGTGGTCGAACATTACTCGCTTTCACTGAAGGCTTGATGTCCCAACCCGCTGCTATAACGCCAAACCAACCCTCGAGTTGGAGTGCCCCAACAAACGGTGCTGACATGGTCATCGTCACGCACAAAAACTTCCGCGCGTCAATAGAGCCGCTTGCGAATTTGCGTCGGAGCCAGGGGTTAAGCGTTGCGATAGTTGATGTGGAAGATCTCTATGATGAATTTAGTTACGGTGCTCATAGCCCCATTGCATTAAAGGCGTTCTTGGTCTCAGCTGCCGCCAATTGGACCAGCAAACCTGCGTACCTTCTGCTGGTTGGAGATAGTAGTTGGGATCCACGTAACTATCTCAATAGAGGCGATAGTGATTTCGTACCGACTAAACTGATTGACACTCAGACGATGGAAACTGCGTCAGACGATTGGTTCGCAGATCTCAACGCTGAGGGCCTGGCAAGTATTGCAGTCGGACGTTTGCCGGTGCGGACTCCAGCTGACTCCAATCTCATGGTTACTAAGATCATCTCTTACGAGCAAGAGCGCGAATTGCGTGCGCCGCTGCGAGAAGCCCTTATGGTTGCGGACAGCGGCTTCGAAGAGCAGAGCAGCCAGACCTGGGGAATTCTGCCTTTTAACATAACAGTGCGGACAATCAATCGTGCGGAAGTTGGCAATGACGAAATCATGCGCGGCAAAATAGTTGACGCTCTGAACCAAGGTCCCATGATCGTAAACTACTACGGCCATGGATCGTCTAGAGTGTGGACGGGGGCGGGTCTATTGAACGCGGACTTGGCTGGAGGTTTGACGAATACGAATCGCCTTTCCGTATATGCAATGATGACCTGTCTTAACGGCTATGCTAGCGATCCTACTCTCGATAGCTTGGGCGAGGCCTTGCTGAAGGCGCCAAACGGAGGCGCGGTGGCGGTGTGGGCGTCGTCGGGATTTACAACACCGCAGCCGCAGTTTGAGATGAACAGAGAGTTTTATCGTTTGTTGTTTGGTGGCCAGCCAATGCGTTTGGGTGAAGCAATCAGAAGGGCGAAGGCCGCAACCTCGGATATGGATGTGCGCCGCACATGGATCCTGCTGGGTGATCCGGCGATGCGGATTCGGTAGCGGCGACCGCGGTTGCGATTCAGCTACACTCGCCTTATCATCTTTCCCCTGCAACGCCGGAGTGGCGAAATTGGTATACGCACCAGACTCAAAATCTGGCGAGGTCACACTCATGTCGGTTCGAGTCCGACCTCCGGCACCACTTCTTCGATAAATCAATCCACTCAAAACCGTAGATTCAGCAACGCCCGTCGATGTCTGTTCGCCAGACCCATTCGGGGCACTTCAGTCCTTGTGGTAGAATCAGCCATTCCTCCAGCCCCCTGACTAAGAACCGATTCTCTCCCGTAACGACGTTTTGCGTCGAAAGGAAGATCCTGATGAAGAAGTTACTGTCTATACTGGTATTACTAACGTTTTTGGTGATGCTGGAGGTGCCTGTTTCAGCCCAGAGGTGCGGCAGGTTTAGGCACCGCCACAGCAATACCACGCACACCCATTCAAGCTGCATCGGAGACGGTCATCGACACGGAAGAAGCTTTTGGCAGAAGCATCGAGATAAGTTAACCACGGCGGGCGGCGCAGGTGCAGGCGCGCTTATTGGCGGCCTCGCGGGCGGAAAGAAAGGCGCGGCAATCGGCGCCTTGGCAGGTGGCGGCGGTGCAGCCGTTTACACCTACGGGATTCGCAAGCGACGTCG
>DASQKG010000505.1:0-20698 GCA_035630655.1 Pyrinomonadaceae bacterium | reverse complement strand
ATTAGTGGTTCCATTCGAAACGATAAGCCCGAGCGTCTATTGGCTCCGTTCTTCGCACCCGTAGGCTCGCCAATGCAAATCGCTGCTCTTTTCAAAAAAACGCAGACTACACGATCCGCCCGATCTATTAATCAATATGCTCTGGCGGCATGGAGCGCGCGGGTAAGGAACCGAGCCGCAGAAGAGCCGCCAAGAGCCGAGTACAAACCTAACTCAGTAAATTTGAAATTCATGACGGAGGTTGCAAGGTTGAGCTGGTCTGAAAGCGGACCTCGCCTGGCTCAGGAGTTCCTGAGAAAACATGGAATTCCACTTATCATTGAACCCCATTTGTCGAGTACTCATCTCGATGGAGCGGCCATCATGTACGGGTTGGACCGGCCAATCATAGGCTTAACCATCAGGCATGATCGCCTTGATAACTTCTGGTATTGCTTAATGCATGAGTTGGCTCACATTTCATTACACTACGGTCAAGGGTTTACTCACTTCTTCGATAATCTTGATGTAAGGGAGAGTAGTGATCCGAAAGAACAGGAGGCAGATCGTCTCGCGGGCCGTGCGCTAATTCCGGAAGAAGAATGGAATAAGAGTCCAGCAAAAAACTTAAGGTCCCCGGAGGCTGCGCAGCACTTGGCAAGAAAGTTACGAATACATCCTGCAATCGTCGCGGGGCGAATGCGACATGAGGCGCGCTCATACAAGGTACTAAATCAAATGATAGGCCAAGGGAAAGTGCGGATCTGTTTTCCGGATGTAAATTGGAGTTTGAAATGAATCTGATTTTCGACCACAAACACTACGTTCCTCTTTTGCGGTGGAAACGTGCCGAAGAGCGCGAGTGCAGCATTAAACTTCTCCTGGTCCACCTGGTAAGTGCCCGCCGCAACCCGGAGCTCCCGTCGCCACCTCTTTGAAGCTGCGCGGCTCCGTCGCATATAGCCAGACGATCACCACCGCATAAACCGCAGTCACCGCCAACCCAATAATTTGAATTACCCTTTGCCGCATTGTCTGCTTGCTCTTGCTATACGAGTCGCCGAGCCCATCCTCCCTGAGCTTGATTTCGTTGCTACAACTTTCGATGCTCCAAACCTACAGGTTTCTCTAAACACCCGCGTCGCCTCTTCCGATTCATCAACCCCAACTTCCTATTCTCCATCTAAATCCGCAATCCGAATTTCGAAATTCTTCTCCCCCGCATCCCCGGCCACAATCCTGCCCCTCAGCAATTGGTCAAACACATAGATATCAATTCCACCAAACCTCCTGGAGATCCCATAGCGTGGAGTGTCGTTCCAGGCCATTCCGCGAAATCCGCGGATAGTCTTACCGCTGTTTACTGTCTGCTGTTTGCTCTTCATCATCACTCTTTGCTGCGGGTGGCGCTTCGCTTAGCGTTGCCCGAAGCTGCTGTACGCGCTGCAGAGCGGCGCGGTTTCCGCTCCGGCTCGAAACTCACGCGTACTCGTGCGTTGAGAACATTGGCGATGCGGCGCAGATTTGCCAGCGAGTGTCCTTCGTAACCTGGTGATTCGAGCCTGCTAATGTGTTGTTGCGAGGTCTTAAGCCGATGCGCGAGTTCTTTCTGCGAGAGCCCCGCCTGTTGACGCAGGGCCGCGAGTTGGAGTGCCACATCCCACGCTTCGCCGGCCTGCTCGAAGCGGGTGGCAAAGGCCGGATCTTTCATCTGCTGTTTCAAATACCGATCGAAATTAGTTTTCTTCATGACTTCTTTCTCTTTTGCCAGTCTGCGATTCGCTCCCGTGCTGTTTGTAACTCCCGGGCCGCGATCGCCTGCCCCTTATTGCGGATCGCTGTCTCATAGAATTCTACGCTGAAGTTCATTATGCGGCAACATCAATATTGATGTGCTCCAAAATATTGACTGGTTTGCGCATCTTTTGCGCCTTGCCTGCGATCGTATCAGTGACGGGCCTTTGAGCGATGCCCTGGAGCGGAAGCTACAGCTTTGGCGCAATGCAAGATGCTTTGTATTCGAGGCGGGTTCGAGGACTGAAAAGTATGGGACCGGCAGACAGGTTTCCCGAAGTCTTCATGTTCCAACCGAGTCGTGAGGAATTCGCTGACTTGAAGTCACAAATTGTGACTTCAAGCTGGGCGGGATGCGAAGGGCGTTGCCCTACGCATTTACGGAGCAGGGCATAGCCATGCTTTCCGGCGTTCTTAAAAGCCCAAGAGCAATCCGAGTCAATGTTGAGATCATGCGCGCCTTCGTAAAACTTCGCCAGATGCTTGCTTCGAATGCTGAGCTTGCGCGCAAGCTCGACGAGCTTGAAAGAAAAATATGATCACCAATTCAAAATTGTCTTCGACGCGATCCGACAACTCATGACTCCTCCGCCAACGAACGCCAAACCAATCGGTTTCAGAGTCAGCGCTCGAAAGAAATAGACTTTTTTGGACGTTGGACGTTGGACTTTTTGACTCAAACTCGCCCTCACTTTGGGGTGCTTCACATACCTCCGGACAGGCTTCTCCTATAGGTAAACACTGGCCCGGGCAGCACTCCCTTGTGCCCACTGGGCAGCTGCCACCGCCGCCGCCAATCGGCGGATGGTCTTTTCGCGAAACTCGTTCTTCAAGCCTTCTCCAGATGTGATATAAGGATGCCGAATAGCGATGTTTTTCAATTAACTCAGGAGGATTCTCATGCTCACCACTTCCGTCGCTACGGTTCCTCTACGACCATTGCGCCGTCTGGCCTTCGCCTTCGCCGTCCTCTGCCTACTCGCGGCGCCGCTTTACGCGGCCGCGAAGGGATACAAAACGTACATCGTCGGCAATGCTGCTGATGCTCCCCAATCACCAACTCTGAGTCCTGGCCTTGTACTGATGGGTGGCGGCACCGACGTGGACGCCGCGTTCCGATGGATGTGCGAGCGTGCCGGCGGGGGCGACTTCCTGGTCATCCGCACCTCGGGGACGGGTGCTTACAACCCCTACATCCAGCAACTTTGCCCGCAGATGGATTCGGTTGAAACCATCGTGATCTCCTCAGTGGCGGGCGCAAACTCAGCCTATGTCAGCACCCACATACAGAATGCAGAGGCCCTCTGGATCGCAGGCGGCGACCAGTCGACATACGTGAACCTATGGCGCGGTACTGCCGTGCAGACCGGAGTTAACTATCTTCTCAATACCAAGCGCACTCCGGTTGGGGGGACCAGTGCTGGTCTGGCCGTACTCAGCCAATTCATATACACCGGAGCTGTGGGCTCGGTGACCTCGAGTGAGGCCCTGGCCAATCCTTTCCATAGTTTCGTGACCCTCGACCGAGACCTGTTTCAATCTGCATTGGGGACCAACAAGATTTACGACTCACATTTTGTGACCCGAGATCGAATGGGCCGCTCGCTGGTTTTTCTGGCGCGGATCGTAAACAACGGTTGGGCTACGCAACCTCGAGGCATCGGAGTAGACGAACGCACGGCAATTCTGGTGACACCGGATGGAGCGGCCACGATGGTGGGAACGGGCGCAGCTTATTTCCTGCAAGCGCCAGGGCCTGCGCAGATACTCGCTCCCGGAACGCCGCTCACCTATTTCAATATCGGCGTGTATAAAGTCCCACAGGGCGGCACCTTCAACTTCTCAACCTGGAGCGGCACCGGTGGCGTGCCCTACATGCTGAACGTGAACGCCGGATCACTGACCTCGACGCAGGCAGGCGGCAACATCTATTGAGGCCCGTCTGAGATGTGAAATCTTAGATCCCAAATCGTCTCAGCCCCGGGCGAGCACAAACGCACTCCAACATAAAAACAAATTCGCCGACCCTCGCCGGGTCGGCGGATCTCTTACGCACGAATTCGGTTTGGCTGATCCTAGTAAACCCGTTCCCAATAAAAGGACTAGCAATGTAGAACTGAGTACGGGCATCACCCTGGGCCGGGTCGGCGCGGTTCCATTCATCGCGCGCCGCGCGAAACTGCTCGCGCCGAAAGAGCGCGAGTGCAGCAGTAAACTTCTCCTGGTCCACCTGGTAAGTGCCCGCCGCAAACTCAGCGCCCGTCGCCACCTCTTTAAAGCTGCGTGGCTCCGTCGCATATAGCCAAACGATCATCACCGCACAAACCGCAGTCACCGCCAACCCAATAATTTGAATAAGCCTTTGCTGCATGTCTGATTTGTGTAAGTGATTGTGCTTCGGCTTATCCTCAAACGCAGTGCCGTAAGTCGACTTCTTCTACGGTCCCAAAATGAAACGCGCGCGCTCCGTCCGAAGCATCTCGTACGGAGTCATGCACTTGATATTAAGACCGATGCAAGCGTCAGGAATCTTGACCTTCTTCGTTGAGGTCGAAGCAATCTCATGCGTTACCACGGTGTCTCCGTGAGCAAGCGCGTGACCCACCAGGTAGCAATCTGCAACAAGAAGAAAGGTGTTGACCGCGGCCGGCTCATAGCTTTGAGCTGTGGCCCAGGCGCTAACCCTGCTCAGTGCGGTGAGAAGCTTCGTATCAGGTGGCAGGAAAAAGTCAGATCCACGGTCAGAGGCCCAAACAGCCAGTTCATCGGCGATGGCCAGAATTTCATCGCCGACTTTCTCGATGCTGAAGACTTTCTTGGCGGTATTGCTCTCGATGAGCCATTGCCAAAACGCGGGACAAAAGTCGAGACCGTCGTGGAGATTCTTTGCCTGAATAAGCACGTTAGCGTCGAGCAGGTAAGGCATCAGGCCATCACTCCCAGGCTACGCCCCAATTTTTTGAAGGTTTCTAACTTTGCGAAACCGAGCATGCGGAAAGCGTCTCGGTGAAGTGTTTGCCCCTCAAGTGTGCTAATCACGAGAGCCCGGGCGAACCGCTTGCTAACGCGGGCCGCTTGCGTCAGGTAGAAGTTTCCGCCGCTCCCTTTGGCAATAGCCAACAGACGTTCGAGTTCCTGTTCATACGCCCGCCAAAACTCGTGTTGTGTTAGGCCACCAGCGTCGTGAATCCGGCGCAAGATCACCAGCGTACTCACCTTGAAGCGTTTGGCCAGACGATTGATTTCAGCTTGCAGTTCGGACTGGTCGCGATACTCTTGGCGCAGGATCGCGAGCGGAACCAGAAGTTCGGCGGCAACACGATTACACCAGCGCTCCACCTCATGTTCCGAGACCTGCAAAGCCTGTGCGTCTGACACAGCGGATTGTCCAAGCCAGATGTGAGCTAGTTCATGGGCGAGCGTAAACATCTGGGCGGCCTTTGTGTCGGCCCCGTTGATGAATACCAGCGGCGCCAGATCATCCGCCAGTGCGAAGCCGCGAAACTCGTCCGCGTCAAGTCGCCGGGTATTGTTGTTGAGTACCACGCCGCTGCACATGACCACGATTCCCATTCCATCCGCTTGTTCGATGAATCGTCGCAGCGCGTCCGTCCAGGTTGGCAACTGGCGGCGTTCTTCGATATCGAAGTCAAGTGCGTTCCGCATGCTCTCCGCAGTCTCCTCCACACTACTCTTTAAACTCACGGATCCAACAAACGAAAGCGACGACTCACGCTGGGATCGGGCAAAATCGCGATACCATTCCTGACGTTGCTGGCAAACGTAAATCATGTCGAGAAGATCAGGACTGGGCCTTGAAAGGCGCTTATTTCGAACGGTGCGGAAATCAGGGATGGGAATAGTTTCGACAGGCGGTTCCTGGAGAAACAAAAAGCCAACAGGTGTATGAGTGGCTGCAGCGAACTTTTCAACCTGTCTAAGCGTCGGCTTCGCCGTGCCTTGCTCCCACGCGGTGAGTTTCGGGAACCGATGCGCAAGCGCGTCGAGATCATATCCCGCACGCTGGCGCGCCCAACTTAATAATTCTGGTTTGATCTCAACTCGGATCATTGGATGCGTACATCTCGGCCGGCTCTCGAAGATTATCCCACGTCGCCGCAGAAGGAGGGCATTTATTCCATCAACGCCTCAGCTTCTTCCGCGTGTTCGCAAACCGGAAGAATTCGTTAGCTGATTGGAACTCCTTTTGATATTGGTGCCAAGTGTTACGTCGAACCAACATACCAAATGAGGTCGCGGCCGAATTAGCGGCATTACCCTTTATTGCATTAGCCCAGCTTCTTGAAAACTAAAATATCCCTTCTTGCTGACTATGACATGATCGAGTACGCGGACGCCGAGGATCTTTGCCGCCTGGACCAGCTGCTCCTGCGTCTTCAAATCGGACTCGCTCGGTAGGAGATCACCTGATGGATGGTTGTGAGCAAAGATTACCTGCGCGGCGCGGTCAGCGATGACGTCGGCATAAACTTCGCGCGGATGGACTTGGCTGCGGTCAAGAAGGCCAACGGTTACAGTGCGCTTTTCAATAACTTCATTGGCACCGTTAAGCGTGATGCAGATGAAATGCTCCTGGGATTTTCCAACGATGTCGGCGAGCAAAGGCAGTACGTCTTCCGCGCATTCAATTTTCACAGTCTCTTTCAATAGGTAGCGTCAGGCGAGTTCAAAGGCTGAAAGAATTTGTGCGCCCTTGGCTAGCCCCATGCCGGGCACAGTGACCAAATGATCGAGTGTAAGACCCTCGCGCTGTTCGCGAATCAAACCAGCTACTTGTCTCGACATTGTAAGGACATCAATGCCTGCAGTACCCATCCCCAGAATCGCAGCAACGAGTTCTTCGTCAGTAAGCACAGCCGCACCGTTCTCGCGCAGCTTCTCGCGGGGGCGGCTATGCTCCGGCATATCCTTAATGGTTTTCATCCTGTGGGTTGGGGCGAATCGAGGCGGTCCGCCCAGTAGCGCGGCTCTCGCTGTTGATGAGCGACAGCAATAATCACCAGAGTGTCTTCGTCGATTCCGTAGATTAGAGAGTAGGGATAACGGAGGAATAAGAGGCGACGGATTTCGGGTTCTATTTGAGTGGCTAATAGCGGATAAGTCCTAGCGAGCCGCACTGCGCGATCTAAATCGTCAAGGAAACCGCGGCTGACGTCGTTATCTCGTTGAGCGTACCACCCAACAGCGTCGTCCACTTCCTGATCGGCAACGGTAAGAAACCGAATATTCATTCTCGGTGTTTAGCCATCACGTCGTCGTAAGACACCGTACCGATCCGACCTTCTTTGTAGGCGCCCCATCGCTTCTTCGACTCAGCGGCCCAGATGCGTTCTATCTCGGGATCCGGCTTGTGCAAGTCGGTCAGAATCTGATCTAAGACGCGCATTTTGTCAGCGTCAGGCAGGGCGCGAATTTCCGAGACTAGTTCGTCTGTTGTGGTTGACATAACGACCTCAATTCAAGCACGAGTAAAAACATTCTAGCGGACTCGCCCCCGTTTTGTAATCAGACTTAGCCAGCTGGTCGATATAGCTTCATGCCAGCGTTCTTGCAGTGGTCAACAGGCGACTACCATGTGGAGCCTTCAATACTTCCACGATTCATGCGCCAAAGGCGCTCGATTCAATTCTTCGCGAAACAGCGAAAAAGCGCGAGTGCAGCATTAAACTTCTCCTGGTCCACCTGGTAAGTGCCCGCCGCAACCCGGAGCCCCCGTCGCCACCTCTTTGAAGCTGCGCGGCTCCGTCGCATACAGCCAAACGATCATCACCGCATAAACCGCAGTCACCGCCAACCCAATAATTTGAATAAACCTTTGCTGCATGGCTGATAACCTTTGCTATCCGAGATGCCGAGACCAATCCTACGTCGAGCGTTTCTTAAAAACCACTCGCCCCCTCAAGGTTCGGCATCTTTCTTCGATGTATGAAATGTTGTATCCACGAGATTCGCCGGGGCTTCTCATCTGCTGGCACTAATAACCATTCCATGCACAATACCCCTAATGAACCGTACTCTCGTGAAGACTCCTCTCGCCCGGGTTGCAGATGTCATTCTGGTGATCCGCGATGAGAACGTGATTTTGGACACTGACCTTGCGCTGTTGTATGGAGTAGAGACGAGGGCGCTGATTCAAGCTGTAAAACGAAATGATAGAAGGTTCCCTTTGGATTTCATGTTTCAATTGACGCGTAAAGAGTTCGACGCTTTGAGATCACAATTTGTGATCTCAAAAGGAAGGGGCGGTCGAAGGCACCTGCCGTATGCGTTCACGGAGCACGGCGCAATCATGGCAGCAAATGTTCTCAATAACGAACGCGCTGTCGAGGCAAGCGTTCAAGTCGTACGCGCCTTCGTAAAACTTCGCCAGATGCTCACTTCGAACACTGAACTTTCACGCAAACTAGACTCGCTTGAACAAAAATACGACCGTCAATTCAAAATCGTCTTCGACGCTATTCGCCAACTGATGACTGCACCACGGACGGAAGCGAAACCCATCGGTTTTCGAGCTGGCGCTCGCAAGAAATAACTCTCACGGATCTGTAACCGTGGATCCCAAACCGGCGCTGTCTGCCCGCTAATTCTGAGATCTGAAATCTTAGATCTCAAATCCCTAAACGGGGCGCGCACAAACGCAACCCCAACACAAACCATTTTGATCCAGGATAGTTGCGATTTGCATGAGGGTTCTCCGCGTTAGTGATTTGTGTTGAGTTTCGCCGGCTCTATTGGTTTGAGCTGACTCTTTCGATGAGCCTCTGTCAGCCTTTCGTCGTTCCAGATAGCTTTCGGAAGCTTACAATGAACGCATTTATCCATTTCCTGCTCGACGGGTTGCACGCAGATCGGGCATTCCGTCTTTGGTTCCCCAGGTGCCGGCTCTATCGATTTACTAACATTGCTCTCAGAAAGCAACGCGACGACACAAACAACCGACCACCTCGCGCCTTCTTCGGTGAGCTTACCATCAATCCGTAGTCTCTGAATCAGCGCAAGCATCGGCCGCGATAACTCGCGAAGCTTGGTTTTTGCAACGGCCCAACCGATCAGCGCAGCAAAAAAAATCCCTCGTGTGATCTCGGCACAACTGGCCGCCAGATTTGCTAGGGTATCTCGCCGAAACTGATTCGCCTCTGGCAACTGCGGCATAAAAAAGAAATGAAATAGAAATCGCGGCCATAATCGCAGACGCAATAAATGTAAGTCGGAATAGATATCGAACCGTCCAAGCGGCTAATTTCGCCGATAGCTCTACTTTCCCGAACTGTATATTTGCAGAACTTGGCATTTTCAATCCTTCAGTCGTCTAACACGGTTGCCGTCATATTCCAAAAAGCCGCGGCGGATGGCGCCGGTGATTGCGGATTTGAATGCGTCGCCGATTTGGCTGCCGGTGCGGCGGAAGCCGAGACGATGAGATGCGGCACGGATAGCGTCGTCTCGTGTCCACCATTTCTTGCCCAGGCCTTTGAGCAAAGCGGAGATTAACTCGTCGCGGGAATAGTCACTGATCGTACGGTGCCGCGCGGTGCTCTGTTGGGAGCGCGGGCGTCCCGCCCGCTCTTTTGGGAAACGTGAACTACCCACCGGTTCTTCCTTACTACTCTTCTTTGATTTGTTCGCGCTTGCGCGCTCATTGCGGGCGGGTCTAGCACCCCTGCGACGCTGCGCCGCCGGGGACCCCGCACGCCCGCGGTCCCAGTGAGAGGCTGCCGCTTTTGTTTCAGCGGCTTCGTCGGCGGCGTCCGGCGAAGCCTCTACGCGAAAGGGAGCCCGACGGCTATCTCCGGTTGGGCTTGTCTTGACTGCCGAACAAAGGCCAGCCGCCGTGCTCTTCGATCACGCGATCAATCTCAGCCATCAGCCGGATGGTTTCTTTGAGTGCAACGATGACTCGTTGATAGTGATTGACGTCTTGGTCGGAAAGCGTTCGGCCGCGGCGATCCTTTAGCCACTTCTCGCACACCTGATAACCACCGATGTGGAAATTCCAGACCTCTTCGGGAACGCCCTCAAAGCAGTCTGACGGATTGATGCAGACGTTGCCGTCTTTGTATTTTGGGTAGCCTTTGGTGACTTCCGCATCTCCTTTTCTGGCAAACTGTGTGATAAGTGTTTTGAGGGGGTTTTTGTATTTCGTCTTGGATGTATTCCACGATGCCGATTCGGAATCATCGTCGAGCAGGTGGAGGGCGACGAGATCACCGCCGAGCGCGCCGAGTTTAGTAAACAGTTCGAGATCCGAGGTTATCGGTATTCGTGGAAAATCTTGATTGAGATCGGCTGCATAACGATATCTGAAACTTGGTGACGAAAGGATCGCATAGAAGTAGTGAAAGACTCCTAGCGTCGCACGCCGAAGCCCGTCAGGATCGTGTGCAGTCAGTCCTAGATTGAGTTTTTTCTCTAGAGTGCTCAGAAATTCACGAGACAGATTTGGTTCAGGCATGTTCCCGAAATCCAATTCTCCCTTGCCGCTAGAAGGAAAGACCAAGCCCGGAAAAACTGACACGTTATCCAGCGAACTAAGAATACATTTGTCGGTCAGTGTCGTCGTACACCAGTAGAGCCGGGACTTGTGGTCCCGGCTAATTCTGCCTGCGAGAAGTGCCAAGTTCTCGGTTTCGGAATTGTTGTGCGAACGCCTCATCAGATTGCGCATCACCGGTGCTGAGGGGCTTGAAATCCAGTCTGGGTGATAAAAAGCGAAACGGCTGTCAAAGGGGCGGTACGCAAGTCGTGTGATGTGATCCGAAATGTTAATGCTGCGAAGAGCAGAACGCGCCCTTGCAAAATTCCATGATTTCTTTCGACTCAGGCCGATTCGTTCGCAAAGTGCGTCATCTTTCTCTTTTGATTTCTGAATCTCTCGCATGCGTTCCAGCACAAGCGTCGAATCGAAGTCTACGACGAGCCAATCATGGCCAGTCTTGATCCCCTCCGCGAACAAGGGACAGATTGAAGACAAAGATTCATAACTCTCATACTCCTCAACTCTGCTCGAGTCCCCAGGAATGAAGCGTCTTGCTGGTTGCCTTGGCACGAGATGCTGAATCGCCACGCCGTGAGAAGTTTCCCTGAGTAGCAAGCGGTACTTCGATTCTCTAGGGCCAACGAAATCGCCGTAACTCACCGAGCGCAATTTACCGACGTTAAAGAAGGTGCCGATCGCCACGGGTTGTTCGATATCAAAGACGTTCTCATCATTAACAAATCGAGGATCAGCCGGCCCTCTCTGAGAGGCACCATGAAGGTTGACCATCTCCAAGCCTGAAAAACTATCCATAAGGTGCGCTCGCATTCCCCTGAGACTTGGTGACCATGTGTAGACATTGTTCGAAATCATTGAAAGAACGCCTACCGCCGTTCGTTTAAGCTTTCCTTCAGACCACGCGATGAGCTTTACGTAATCATCATTAAGGTTGCGTTCTAGTTGAAGGGCGTTTCGCTCAACTACTCGATCGGTTCCTATGAACTTATATTTTTCGATTAATGCCCTTGCAGTTTCTCCAAGGTTGGCAGACATGTTTGAGTATGGCGGATTCCCTATGATGATCGTGACAGAAGTGCTTTGCTTAACGCGGTTTGCTTGATGGGCCTCGTGCGCGAGCGCAGGAGCCATCTCCTCGAAATAGCTGGAAAATTCTTTCGGCTCTTCAAGCGTGTTCGTCAGGTAAATGCGTGCGCGCTCTGAAGAGAGAAAGCTATAGTGCGTCTCGCCGAGCTTCAACCCAATCTTCATGTGCGCGATGGCATAAGGAGCCATCATCAACTCGAACCCATGCAGGCGCGGTAAGAGATGTCTAGGAACGTAGTCGTTCCAAAGCTCATCCATTTCCGGCGCGGTCTTTTTCTCACTCGTCCACTTCGCGCGAAGCGTCTGGAAAATCACGTCAACGACTTCAACGAGAAACGTCCCCGTTCCAGTTGCCGGGTCGAGTATCTGCACGAAAGGCGAATGTGGATCTACTCCTTCTGGGATCGCAAATGAGGTCGCCTCTGACCCACCCGCTACCGCAGGCGGTACTGACCTCTTTGCCATCTCGCTCCACGTCGTTGTGTCGGCCAGACCATCCTCAAGTCCAAACTCCGTGCGCAGAATCTCGTCAACGCTCCGCACGATGAAGCTGACAACGGGACGCGGTGTATAGAAGACACCGCGCTTCATGCGCTTCTCTGGGTCGTACTCTTTGAGGAAGAGCTCGTAGAAGTGAATGACCGGATCTTCCTGCGGGTTCTTCGCGCCAAAATCCTTTAAGACCTCGGTCATCTGCGTGTGACGCAACAGCTCAACGACTTCGTTAATGCCCAACTCATCAAAGTCGATCTTATTTTGGCGGCCTCCGACGGTGAGGAACGTCTGCATCAACTCCTTCAGAAAAGGATTGGTGTTTGGCACCATGTCTTTCAGGTTATCCGCCACCAGGCCGCCACTCTGCCGCGAGATGCTCGCAGTCAGCAAACCATAAGCAATCGTTTGGGCGTACATGTCCGCGAAGTCATCCAGAGTCAGATCATGTATCAGCGCCTCCTGAAAAGCCTTGTAGAGCTTGCGCAACTCACCGTGTTCACTCTCGATCTCGATGACACTATTGACGCGGGCGCGTATGTCTCCCGCAAGTTCCGCCAGGCTGACGGCAAGCTCCCTGGATGTGCGGACCGTCTCTCGATATTTCAGCTTAAACGCAGACGACCAACGCTCGCGCCAAGCTTCGGTGTCGTCTTCGTTTTCGGGCCAGAGTAGTTTGTCCTTAAGCGTGGTGTGCGTGTCTTCGAGCCTCAGGACTGTGTTGCCCGCACTCCACCCCAGCACCTTTAGCGTCGGCAAATCTCCCATCGTAGAGTCTTCGGAGAAGTGCGCGAAGGTAATCTCGCGCTCGTCCGTCTCGCCGTAAGATGATATGAACAACAGATCGTTCTGCCGCCACGCGCGTTGTTGTCCCTTGTTCGCCGACGCTCGCTTCTTGATGACTAGCGAGCGCAGGATGCGCCGCAAAGCAACAATCGGTAGCTGCTTGGGTTCGAAATTGACGTAGAAGATTCCCCACGGCTGGTTGGTGACGAATGGCCGGAGTTGCTTAATCTCTTTAAATCTTTACAGCGGTCTTTGGATCCAGCCCCAACTCTTCGGGTTGATAGTCAAAGCTGAGTTCCTCAACATCGTCAGTCTCGATAGGCCAATCGAGATCGTCGCGAAGATATGTCACTAGTTGAGGAAAGCTTTTGATGGAGCGGAGGCGTTCGAGGTTTTGGGTCATCAGTTCTCAGCTTACGGAACAAGCAAACGAACCAACCCTTCCTGTTCGAAGTGACGGTCCGTGGTGAGCGCTTCGGTTTCGCCGCGTTCGCGCATCAAGACGAAACTGACTGCGTCGCAGAGTGAGTAGGTCTTGTCGGGACGCTGACGCAAAAGATCGAGGCCATTGCGGTGTAGGTCTTCGTTAACCCAGACGATCTCAACTGATTCATCATGCAAAACCTCTTCACTGAACGCGACAACTCTTTTGCGCGCCAGCCCCCGAACCAGAGCCAAGGCAACATACTCTGCCAGGATGTAGCTCGTCGTCAGTCTGGATTGTGAGTTCTGATAGAGTTCCTGCGCGCGGTGGTGCTGTTTTTCGGCGCGATCATGGATGCTGAAAAAGCCAGAGGTATCAATCAGCATCAACCCTGGTCCTCATGATTGTCGGCGTAAGCGCGGGCGAGATCGGCATCGATACGCTCGTTATCGGCGGAATTTGGATCTCCACTGTCGAACATGCCGAAGAACTTGGTGATATCGCCTTTGCGCTTTGGTTTTTCGTGCGTCTCGCCCGATAGTTCGTTGAGGATTAAGGCCGCTAATTGTTTGCGCTCCTCCTCGGTCATTGGACGCACGTTGCGACGATAAAAGTCCTGTACGCTGTCCTCCATGATTTCAGCCCTCCTCGCCGTAACGAACCGACAGAATGCTTAAGTATCAAGCTGCATCAACTCTGGTCCTCATGATTATCGGCAATGGCGCGGGCGATGTCGCGGTCGATCTCTTCATTGTCTATCCCAACAGATAGCCGAGATCCACTGACCCAAATAACTCTCTGAGCGCCCCTCGCTTGCGGTTGTCGTTTCCGCACGGCTCAAAGCATTGAAGTCTCAGGGAAGCTTCTTGCTCGGGAGTACGGCCATGTCTCAGCCCCTGTTCAACCAGAGTCCGATAAACATCTTCCGGCACTGTGACCGTTAATTCATGGTTCATGGTGTCATGCAAATTGCCGACTGCATTCCCATTCTAACTCGCCTACTCAGGAAAGCTCCATCCAGGCTTTGAGCGTCGCCTTCACGCCCTGCGGCGCCTGCACCTTCTTCAGGTAAGTGTCTTTGATTCTTTTTTCCAGCTTCTTGCGAATCTCGACCAAGGTCTCTCTTTCCATCGAGCAATAGCGCGGCGTCTCAGGCTGGCTGCGAATTAGATCAATGATTGCTGCCGGCTCCTCTTCCACCTTCTCAGTTGCCAAATCATATAGATACCAGCGAGCAAAGCCTTTCTCTTCTGTCCACTCTGATGCATCGGTGGCATCACACGCTGGGTTACCCGCACCAGGAGCAGGCAGCGCGTAACAAAAGAATACCGCCTTTAAAAGCGGCTCTGGGTGAACGGAGAGATTATACGGTCGGGGATCAGACCTGAACAAGGGTACCTGGCAGCGTTTTTAGAGGGATTCGTTTTCAACCGCGGGTGTCGCCGGTTTCAGAGTCGGATTCAACATGTAGCCTGACTCCACGTCACCAAAGAGCTCGTTGCGCTCCCAGCCCCAGTACCAGAAGTAATAAGACAAGTAGGCGCAAAACAAAGCATCAAGGCTATCCTCGTAGTCCTTTAACGCTCGACCGGCTAGTTGAGTTAACTCCTGCGTGAAGAGATCCTGAAGTAAAGGCGACGAGCACAACGGAGGCGTCGCCGATGTGAGCTGCTGCAAATGGCTTCGCAGTGTCTCCAAGCCAAAGCGTCGTGACGCAACTGATCCCTTCTTGTACTTTATTGTCTTTGGGAGATCGAATAAGGCGACCATAGCAGCGTGCGGGTAGACCTCCAGGAGTATCCTGCCAGTTCGTTGCTCCTTAAGTTGCTCCACGTGGACAAAGCCTTCTGTTTCAAGCGCCTTTGTGAGCCAGACGCTGGAGGCTTGAGGATAAAGGCCCAGGTTTGAGGTGTGACAGGAAGCCTCACGGCTTCCGTATCGTTTGCCAATAAGCGTCTCGCAGATACGCTGACCAGTGTCGTTAACAATAACCATGGGCGCGTCAACGGCGACTACGGTTTCCTCTGTAGCGTGGAGGCGTACAAACTCAAACACCGCATCGGTCGATCGCAAGGGAGGTGACACGACTACGAGCTGCGAGCCCGAGCGATTGCCTGCCAGCGTGGCTGCGCCTGACGGATTGCGCTCACTTCTCCATGCCAGGTCTATCCCTATGAATGTGGCGCTCATATCAGCAGTTGAAATAGAGAATCGGATTTCCTGAGTGGCGGGCTGGAATGAGGTGACCGATATACTTTTTGCAAAATGGACTCCGGTGCCACTCTTCCGACGAACTCACAACGTCCAACATGCTCTTCAGGACTTATGATTCTGCCCTGGCTTCTGAGTCTCTCTACCCAGAAATCACGGAATGCTCTAGTAGCCGATAGCCAGTTGTCTATTTCGTAGACTTCCTTGACTTCACCTTGATAAACAGTGAAAGCATACTTTGCATTTTGTGCTCGTTCTTTTCTTAGCCTCCATAACCCGCGAGTGCACGTGTAAAGCTCAGCGGCATTCTTGCAATGCTTGTATTGCTCGTTAATGCATATGGCGACGACGGGATCATCAATTTGAAAAGTATCTGAAACGGAAAATGATGGACGATGAGAAGAGGTTTGTCCGGATGGCGCCGGCTGTTGCGCTGAAGAATTAGTGATGAGTGATCGGAGGTCAGAGGTCAGAAGACAGAAGACAGAAGTCAGAAGGCAGAAGGCAGAAGGCAGAAGACAGAAGGCAGAAGACGCGTAGCAAAGTGTTAATGTCGATCAAGCCTCTGAGCATCGCTTGGACCAAGGCGCCGCCAGGCCGGCGCACTCCAAGGAGGTTGCAGGTGAAGCGCTGCGCCTCGCTGGCGTAATGGACCCACCCGCATCCACCACCCCAACGCGGCTGCCGCGTTGGGGACCAGGTCCGCGATGTGGTACTGACTTCATGGTACGCAGGCATAGCCTCCGAAGATAATTAGTAGCTTGCCGGAAAGGCATAGCCTTTCCGCACGGTAGGCGGCAAGCCGCTGAGGCACGGTGCTAATGAGATGAGTGCAGAGTCCCTAAGCGCCAACGGCGCGGAATGCGAAAGCCTGGGGCACCGCCCCAGGTAAAGTCATAATCGTTGAGAGCGCTGAAGGCGCGACATGCGTTCTCGAGAAAATGGTTGGACTTGTGCGGTCACCGAGTTATTCCGCGCCTTCAGCGCTTCGAACCCTGTGCGCTGTAAACCTGGGCCGTTGGCCCAGGCTTTAACATTTCGCGCCTTTGGCGCTGAAGTCCACCTTTTATTCCTGCTGCCTACTGTCTTCGTACCACCAGGCTGGCAATCGCTGCCACAAGGTCTTCCGGTTCAATCGGTTTGGCGAGGTGGAGTTGATAGCCCGCTGCCAGGGCGAGCTCGCGATCTTTGCGCGCAGCGTAGCCGGTTAAAGCGATGGCCGGCACGAGCCCTCCTTGCTCGGGCGGCAGCGCTCGCACCTTGCGCATTAACTCGTAGCCATCTTCTTCCGGCATGCCGATGTCGCTGACAATTATGTCGAGCGGTTGCCTGGCATGATTGGTGTCGGGTGTCAGGTGCCGGGTGTCGGGTGTCAGGTGCGGGGCTTCTGCCTCGCTTCCGGTTGTCACCAACACTTGCATCGCTTCGGAGGACGAAGAGACGGAAGTAACCTCAGCGCCCTGTCGTTTAAGCATCTGAGCGAGCAGCTGACGCGTGTCGTCATCGTCTTCAACCAGGAGCACCTTGACGCCCTGGATATCAGACGCATCGGTCTCATCCCGCCCGGCGCCACGCCTTCGTTCAATCTCCAGTCTCCTCTCGTCTGCCCTGGCAGGGTCGCGCCGATCTTCGGCGAGCGGCAGATCCACGGTGAACGTCGCTCCTTGCCCGATCCCGGGACTTTCCGCCCTGACACTTCCACCATGCAACTCGACCAGGTGACGCACTACGGCAAGACCCAAACCGAGTCCGCCCTGTTTACGTCTAACTGAGCCCTCTGCCTGACGGAATCGATCAAAGACGTAAGGCAGAAACTCCGAAGAAATACCCTCTCCTGTATCACTGACCCTCAGACGGACATACGGTTCTACACACTCGAGACTGACAGTCACGCTGCCGCCACGCGGGGTAAACTTGATCGCGTTTAAGACCAGGTTCCAGATCACCTGGCGCAGCCGATTCGGATCACCTTTCACCAGACAGCTTTCCGGCTCAAACTTCGTCTGGAGTGCGATGCGTTTAGCCTCAGCTGTTGGCCGCAATCCATCCTTCGCTCCCTCCACCACTGCCACGAGATTGATTGGGCGAATATCGAGGCGGAGGTTGCCGGTAATGATGCGTGACACGTCCAGCAGATCATCGATGAGCTGCGCCTGCGAGCGGGCGTTACGCTCAATCGTCTCGATTGCTCGTTCGAAATTAGCTTCTTCAACTTCCCCCTTGCGGATCAATATGGACCAGCCAAGGATCGCGGTCAGCGGCGTGCGCAGCTCGTGGGAGAGCGTGGCCAGAAATTCGTCTTTGAGTCGATCAGAATCCTGCGCCTGACGGCGCGCGTCACGTTCGCGCACCAGGAGGGCTGCGCGTTCCTCTTCCGCAAGCTTCCGAGCAGTGACGTCGAGAACCAGGGAAAGCACAGACACGAGATTGCCGGTATCGTCACGAAGCACCGAGTTGTACCACTCGCAATAGACCACTCCGCCGTCCTTCGTGTAATTACGATTGCGCTGAACTCCCTGAAGCTCCTCTCCCACGCGTTGACGATTAGTTACTTGCTCGACTCCGTCTACGTCTTCGTCGAAAACAAAATGCCAGTCACCGACGTGCTTGCCAATCACTTCTTCGGCCTTCCAGCCAAATAATCTTTCGGCCGACTCAGACCAGCGCGAAACACGGAATTCCGCGTCCCACTCGACGACGGCGAGGGGCGAATTCTCTACGTGAAAGAGCATGCGCTGATACGCATCGTGGGCTGCGTCTTCAGCTCGTTTGTGTTGGGTGATGTCTCGAATGAAGGCGATGCCGCCAACCACATTGTCTTGCTCATCGCGGAGGGGGAAGTAGTAGCCCCTGAAAAAGCCTTCGCGACCAGTTTCCGGAATGGTGTACGGCTGGTTTTCAGAGGCTGTGCTCTTGCCGCCCAGGGCGGCAAAGAAACATTTGTCCTCGCCTGTTTCTCTGAGGAAGGGAAAAACTTCGAACGCGTTTTTGCCGAGCACGTTTTCGCTCGCTATACCTGAAATACGTTCCATCCCCTGATTCCAGACGGTATAGCGGCAACCGCGATCAAAGGCGAGTATGCCGTCGACGCTGGCGTCGAGCAAACGCGTGAGAAAGAGTTCGTTTTGAATAGACGTATTCAAAATGGGCCAGGGTTTCAGACACGCGAACTGTGGGTTGTCGGGAGGTTCTGATTGTAGCGCAGAACAGAGGGCAGAGGTCAGAGGCGTCAGGTCTCGGCCATGAAGTCAGTACCACCTCGCGGGTAGCGGGTGGGTCGCGTATGCATCACGCGAACAGCCGTCTGAAGCACGAGTTCAACAGCCGTCTAAACACGGAGCAAGGTTACCCAATTCGCTTTGCTCTAATCGGGGCGCCGTTGAGGCGCACCAATGCGTGGGTTACCTGGCCCTTGCGGTCGCGGATGAAGGTAATTTGCACGTCGCGGCCTTTGAGAAAAAATTCAGTTTCTGATTCGGCAAAGAGCTCTGCCGCCTGACGGCGCTTGTCATCAGGAATTGCCATCAGACGGTCGCCGTCTTTCGTCACGCTGAACGTAATGATGGGACTGTCGTATTTTCCGATGTAATCGTCGTAGATCTTCGGATCAACTTTGACGGCAACAGGCTCGACGGGAATTGTTTGAAGATGCTCGGATAGAAGTTGCCACTGCGCTGGTCCAACAACACCGGCTGCGTCTTTCACCGGTCGCTTCACATATGTGCGTGAATAACGCGCGTTCGCTACGCCTTCCTGGTTGTTGACAGGGCTTCGTCGCCTCTCGATACGCTTCCCGTTTACGATCGCAGTGTCGCCGTTGATACGCACCTGTACGTCTGCGGTCGTTAATGTGAGCGTTGGATCGGCTGGCTCTTCGCGAAGGAAAGTCAGTAGCGTCGCTTTGCTGCCGGTGCCGTTCCAGATGGTTAGAACGAATTCATCAGCGACGAGCCGTTCGGTGGCTTTGATGTCGCGCCTCAAGTAAGCATCTCGTTGTTCACGCTCGATTTTGAGAACTTCTTCCTCGACAGAGATCTTTTGAACGCCCAGAGATTCACCGTCACTACTCAAAGCGAGTGGACATCCGGGTCCTTTCGCAATGAGTGCTTTACTCTGTGTTTGTGCAAGCGAAGTCGCAGATAGTGTGAATAGCACTGCCAACAGAAGGGATTTCATGACTGGATGAACCTCCGGCGTTGTTGTTGAGCTTTGGGGGTTTAGATACCGGAGCGCGGGATTTGTTCCATTGGAGACCGGAGACGGGAGACTGGGGACAGGAGGCAGGTAGCAGGAGGCAGGCAGCAGGAGGCAACCAGGGGCGCGTAGTTCAGAGTTCATCAAGCTTTAGCTTGTGTCGTAGCGCAAGACGCAACCTGAAGGTTGAACTCTGAACTACGCGCCATTGACCTAACGGCCTTTCGCGCCTGCTGCCGGGAGTTTGGAAAGAAACGCATAGATCAACGCGGCGTACGCGGATTGCACAAATACACCCAACAGGCGCACAATCGCTTCAATCTCAGTAACGGCTCACTGGAGGCACCTACTCTTAACCCAAAACCGTACCCCCCTTGAAATCAATAACCAAAGATCCAATGGAGGTTGTTCCTATGCCAAAGCTCACCAGCCGCCTAAGACTCACTGCGCGTCGCAGACTCACAACAGGCGTCGTTGTAATCTCGCTTCTCATCTCTTTGTTCCCCTTCAACGGAGTGGTAGCTTCCGACTTCAAGCGGGAAGTCATTTATCAGATCATCACCGATCGTTTCTTTGATGGCAGCACCGCAAACAACAATCCTTCGCAAAGCGCCGGTCTTTACGATTCCACTAAGACCAACTGGCGTCTTTATTGGGGTGGAGACTTGCAAGGCATTCAGCAAAAGATGTCTTACCTGGCGGGAATGGGAATCACGGCGATCTGGATCTCGCCGCCAGTCGATAATCTGAACACGAACATTCCGGACGGAGGCGGCAATCCGACGGCGTCTTATCACGGTTACCAGGGACGCGACTTCAAGCGAATCGAAGAGCACTTTGGTAACTCGAGCAACACCTGGACCGACTTCGACAATCTCGTCACCGCTGCGCATCAAAACGGAATCAAGGTGATCGTCGACTTTGCCCCCAACCATACCACGCAAAACAACGCCGGGGAGTTTGGCGCCCTTTACGACAATGGAACCCTGCTCGGAAATTACACCAACGACACCAACGGCTACTATCATCACAACGGCAACATCTCAGGCGGCGGTTGGGACGATCGCTACCAGACGCAGTATTACACGCTGTTTGATCTCGCGGACATCAACCAGGAACACGCCACCATGGATGCTTACATGAAGGCTTCGGCCCAACTATTCCAACAACACGGCGCCGACGGCTTTCGCATAGATGCGATCAAGCATTTGGGATGG
>DASQKG010000504.1:0-12693 GCA_035630655.1 Pyrinomonadaceae bacterium | reverse complement strand
AGTCAAGACAGAATGTGTTTCTCATAACGATCTTCCTTCCCGCCGGGATTTCCGTGATCTTGATCGTGTCATCAATGTCAGAGACCAGGGACACACCATTTGGATCCGGTTGAATTAATCTGACTCGTCCCAAACCCGTATGTTCACGTGAGACCGCGCGATAGGTTAACCACCCGTTGGACGAGTTCTGTTGGGCCAGCAACCGAGTCGCCTGATCATCGCTCAACACGAAACTCAGTTTAACGATCCCGTCAGCGCCGCCCCTGGGAGACTTATAAGGCTTGTCTTCAGGGTCAGAGTCGAACTTGATGAAGACTTCTTCGTTATTTTTTTCGTCATCCAGGAGATCGGCAGTGCGGGCGCGAAAGTTATTGTTCTCCGCCTCAGTGCATTTACTAAATACTTCCAAACCACGGTTCGCAAGCGGTTCGTCCTTGTGGACGAAGCCCCTCAGATTGATGTTCCACCCCTGCGCGTCCTTGAAGGCGTACGTAGGATAAAAAGTGACTTCTTTTTCAGTTACCACCGGAAGCCGTTTGGGAGCGCCTTGATTGGCGAGGGGTGAGGGCAGCGGTAGCCCACTCGGTTTGGAACCGCACCAGCCTGAAACGAGCGCGGCCAGGAGCGCAGCGAGAAATATCGAATGACTGTGTTTCATTGAGAACCTTCTTTCGGGTAAGGCTGCAAGGATCCAGAAGACAACTGATCTTCCAATGGAGATGCCATTCCGGCCGAAATTATTTCAGGTTGAAGTGATCTGCGAGGAAGCGGCAGGCTTATATCATTGTGAAGGCGGCAACAGCAAACTTTCGAAAATATTGGTGCGCGCGGCAGGGCTCGAACCTGCGACCTTTTGATTCGAAGTCAAACGCTCTATCCAACTGAGCTACGCGCGCACGGCGGGTAAATCGCCACTGGTGATAAATGGTAAATGGTAAATGGTGAATAGTAAATCGCGGATTGAACCCGCACCATTTACCATTCACCATTTACCATTCACCATTTGCCATTTACCTATGCTGCAACTCTTTCCGAATGAAATTCACTAGAGCGAAGATCTCTGTGGGACTCAATTTATCTTTGAAGGCCGGCATCTCATCTTTACCGTTTGTGATCTGTTTGGCCAGTTCTTCGTCTTTATGAGTCAGGGCATGCCCTTTGGTAAGGCTCGGTACATTTAATGTCTTGTTGTCGACCGTGATTGTTCCGCCTTCCCCGTCTTGCCCGTGACAAGCGACGCAATGCTTCTCGAAGTTTGTGCGCGGCGACGCAAAAACGAGGGGGGTTACAGAGGCTGCCGGCGAGGGGGCTGCTGTCGGCAGACTCTTGTTAGTTGTATCCGTAGCCGGGCCCGCACAAGCAATCCCGAACAGCATCAGTGCTAACGTAATCAGTCCTGTCCTCATAGACTTCATTTTGTTCCCCAAAAATTGTTACGTAAGCCGAGTATAGCATCACATCCGTAGCGCCCGATTCTTATAGACGTGATCGATCCAACACCTATTCGGGTGTTTCCTCGACCGCAGATACTACGCTACGGCAGCACGTCGGAAATCTGCCGCGAGCGCAGCGAGCGGTATCAGAACCGGACCGGGTCTGCGTTCGCCTTAACGGACTGGGCGAAACCAGGTTTGCCGCGTTATCTAGCTACTAGCTGTAAGATTCGACCCGAATCAACAAGGAAAGTCCGTCGTGATATTGGCCAACGCAGACCCGGTCGCTACAGCTTCCGGTTCTGATACCGGTTCGCTCTGCTCGCGACGATGGTAGGTAGCTCTTACTCGGTACGTCCCCCCCACTCGGTTGCATTCACAGGGGAGACTAGGCAGAATACATACAGACGTCAACAATCATCGCTGATTTCACCCAAAACGAATTTCTGACAGTTAGAGGTTACTTTAAATGGGTACGGAAAAAGATCAGGGCACAGCAACAAGAGGACCTTTGCGGCTGGCCCCGAACTGCGTTGAGCTTGAAGAACAAAAGGCGAAACTGCCTCGTCAATTTGTAAACTTCACTTTCTACCACGCCCGTCCTGAATGGCGCATGCTCGATGACGGCGCCAAGACGCGATGCAAAGAAGAGTTTGTTAACACGGTGGACGAGTTTAGCCGGCAGTTGTTGATTCACACATATTCCACCATCGGCTTGCGTACAAATGTCGACTTCATGATTTGGCGCATCGGCTACGAATTGGATCCGATACAGGAAATGACCTCGCGTCTGAATCACACTGAGATGGCGAAGTATCTCGCGCCCACGCAATCGTTCCTCTCCATGACGAAGCGCTCGATGTACATCGACAAAGACAATCCTGAGCACGTCGAAGATCGTCTCCACATAATTCCCGGCAAGTCTGACTATCTGTTTGTCTATCCGTTTGTAAAAACTCGTGAGTGGTATTCCCGCAACGCGGACCAGCGCCAGGAGATGATGGACGAGCACATACGAATTGGCAGTAAGTATCGCTCGGTCAAACTTCACACTACGTATTCTTTTGGTTTGGACGACCAGGAATTCGTGGTGGCCTTTGAGACTGACAACCCCGCGGACTTTTTAGACCTGGTGCAGGAGTTACGCGAGACTAAAGCGAGTTCATACACGTTGCGCGACACGCCAATGTTTACCTGCAGGCAACGCAGTCTCGCTGAATGTCTCAACGCACTGGGCTAAACAAAGAGCGGGAGCAAGCCCACCTTCCTTACCTCGAGTTATCTAACTTTTTTCCTTGAACACACAAGGCCAGTATCGAAGGGGCAACTCTGCATGGTTCGAGGTCGGGAAGGCGGGCTTGCCCCCGCTGGTTCACCGCTTGCGGTGAACAGCCTGCCCTTTAGTTTCTAGCCAGATGAAAAATCCGAGCCGCAAGTCGATCAGCTTCTCTTTCGCGTTATTTCTGGTTTTCTTCCCTTACCTCTCGTTGGCACAAGCGCCGGCGATCCCCGCAACAAATATTGAATATCTCTGGTATGAAGCCGAAAACATGCGCGGCATTGCCACGCAGCGAAACGGCGAACCTATTCTCAATCCCTCCTGGCAGAATCTACCAAAAGCGAAAGCTCACGGCTGGGGGATTAATGGTCCGGGCGTATCGGCTGAATGGTCACAAGGCGGCGAGAGTGAATGGAACTCCGTCGCGGCCAGTGCCGATGAAACGGCTGCGAAGATATACCAGGATTTCGAGGTCCCGCGTGGAGGCAATTACAAAGTTTGGGTTCGTTATGCCGACTGGGCCAAGCGTGCGGAGAGTTTTGTGGTTCGCATCACGCAGGAGAGGTCTCCTGAGATCTTCCGGCAAGAGTTTGGCGCGAAGGATGTCATTGACCCACACGACGAAGTCAGCATGTATTGGGGATGGGCATTCACCTGGTACTCAGCGGAGGTAAAACTTGAAAAAGGAAAGGCTCGCATTGCAATCGAAATCGAGAAGGCAGCGGACGCACGACGTCAGGTCGACTGTGTACTCCTGACGAATGATTTGTCCTTTGTTCCCGAGGGGCGTCGCAAACCCGATTTCGCTGCCATGCGTTATCTTCGCAACTGGTCCAACACACGCCCGCCACTCACTTCGTTAATCAGCACACCTCCGGCCAACGGTATTCCACCCGCCTGGCAACGGCCAACAATCGCCGGACGCGACTTCCTAATGCCGTGGAACATCTCAACTGACTTTTGGAAACTCTACGATAAGCCGGCCGGCGAACGTCCATTGTTTCCTTTCAACGCCGAGCCCATTGAAGAGTTTGTTAAGAAGTATAAGGGGGCTAGCGACGTGCCCCTCTTTACTTCGAACCTGGTTGTGCCCGTTATTCAGATCAACAGCCTGCCGGAGTATCTGAAAGAAGGAAGTTCGTTTCTGCGTTACCTGCGCGAAACAAAAGCGCCGTTTGCGGTGGTAATCAACTACGGTTCGGCAAAGATGTCGGAAGCCGATGGGCAGGCTGCCTGGAAACTTTTGAATGGCGAGCTGAAGGAACAGTTTCTCGGCTGGATCTCCGGTGAGAGCGTTGGATACGTTTGGGACTATGCGGCCACGGAACTCAGGGTTTCATCGTCGATGTCGCGGCGGGAGTTGCTCGAGGCCTATCGAGTTTTCTACACAAATGCGATCGGGCGAAAGTGGGCCACGCTTTTTCATACACAGACCGGCGCCATGTGGAACAAGTTGATTCCCGCGCAGGCGACGTCGAGCACTTCGTTTGCTCACGCGCTCGCTGAATGGGGAGTGGACCTGTTAGGCATGGAGACACCGACGGTGCAACCGATGTTTGCCATGCGCATCGCCTTCACACGCGGGGCCGTTCGCCAACATGGCGGCGCCTTCCTCTACTATCATGCCCCCAATTTCGGTGATACCGCGACCACCTTTACGAAGCTGCAAAACTTTGCCGGCCCCGACAACTTCTTTCATTCGCGCTATGGCGCCACGATGGGACCATCGCTTTCGTGGTACCGCAAGAGCTATTACCTCTATTACATGTCCGGCGCTTCAGCGATCTATCTCGAGCAGGGCTTCGATCAGTTCTTCAAGCCTGGTCCAGGTAATCATGAGTTTCAACTAAATCCTCTGGGCCGTATCACGGAAGAGTTCATGCGCTTTACTGAAAAGCACCCTGAGCGAGGCACGCCTTACACGCCCATTGCGTTTCTGCTTGATCCCGCACACGGTTGGGAGATGACCGATTATCCACAATGGCCCTTTGGTGTCTCACAAATCAATCGCAGCGATCGCGCGCTTCGTGAACTCTTCGGCGTGGCGTATTACCCGGGTTTGGTTGTCGAAGGCGAACCGGCAACGGGCGACCGGCAGGCATTTGTCAGCGGCGTTTTCGGTGACATCTTCGACGTACTGGTTGCGTCCGAGCGTTCGTTAACACAACCCCAGGGCGCGGCAACTCGCAAGGCTGCGAGGCCGGGACCACTGGACGCTTACCGCGCCGTCGTCGCTGGCGGCCATATTGATTGGTCCCCTCAATGGATTCAACACGTCTCCGAATACGTTAAAGCCGGGGGGACCGTGGTGCTGAACTCCGCGCAGATTAAAGGCTTGCCTGCGGACTTGCTCGGCGTTCGTCTAACCGGCGAGACTGGTGAAGCTCACAACGCACGCTGCCTGTCACCTGGCGAAGCTCCGCAGGATCTGCATGGACAAATTTTTCGATATCAAAAGGCTGAATTGAATGGCGCTCGAGCACTGATTACAACCAACTCCGGCCTGCCGCTCGTGACGGTGAACACGGTCGGCAAAGGCGCCGTCGTGTTTGCGACCATACCTGATCTACTTGGCGAGGACGACCGCATCACGACGTTTGCGGCACACATGCTGGCTCATGTTTTTGCCGACGCTACTCCAGTCAAAGTTCGCGGCGATGTGGAATACCTGATCAACCGTTCCGACAAAGGTTGGATCGTCACGCTCTTCAACAACAACGGCGTCCTTAAACCTCAACAAGGTCTGGCGCAAGTCGATCGCACCGCATACGTCACAGCGACAATCAGTCTGCCTGCGTCGCAAATTCAGAATGCAAAGGAATGGATGAGTGACGGACCTCTCGAGATCAGTGAGCGTAAGGGTGAGAAAACCGTAACGATCAGGATCGCACCGGGCGGGATTTCGGTGGTCGAGCTTTCGTCACGAAAAGGATAGTGCTCCTTATCGTTGCGAAAAAGACGGTTGAAAAGCGATGAAGTCAGTACCACCTCGCGGTAGCGGGTGGTCCCGCGATTGCCGATTGCCGATTGCCAAATGCCCATTGGCTGTCTTGTCCAAAGGAAATTGGAAATCGGAAATTGGCAATTGGCAATGTAAGAGACCCACCCGCTACCGCGAGGTAGTACTGACTTCATCACTGTGCTTCAGCGCGTCGCTTCAACGCCGCATCAGCAATCTCTGATCGTCCACTTAGCGTAAGGAGTTTGACGACGGCCTTCCTGACTTCGTCGTTCTCATGTTCTTCAATCGCGCGGACCAATGGCGCTGTTTCGCCGGTTTTCGCCATCACAAAGAGGATAGACAAGGCATTGTAAGTAGCTTCGCGACTCTCACTCGCCAGATTATTAATAGACTCCTGGGCCAGGCCGGATGATCCGATGGCGTTGCCGATGTTTCGCTTGCGTTCTTCCGAGCCTTCTTCAATTGCTCGATTGAAATAATCGATGGTCTTGGCCGGTTCGAGTTGGCACAGCGCGCGCGCGGCGGCATTGCGAACGTGCACTGAACTATCGTCAAAGCATTCGGCAATCAGCGGAAAGGCTTCCTTCCCCTTGGAGCGCGCAAGTTCCGCGACGGCGGCCGCGCGTTTGTAGGGATCGGTACTGCTCAGATATGAACCGACCGCCGGCTGTAGAATACCGAGCGCACTTTCCTCTGCAGCCGGAAGCTCTTGATCCTTCGTCTCAACGTCGCCGAGGCTGGAAACCTCCGCCGAAGCTGTCGTCATCGGCGCCGCTTCAATCATCTCCGGCCGTTGTGTAGTCCCCGCCGCAGCTGCACGCGCGAACACTGTCGCAGCTTGAATGTGCTCATCGGTTTGCGCCGCTATTTCAGCACGACGGTCCTTCATCTGTTGCAGACGATTGGAGGCCGCTGTGCGTTGGAGAATTGCTGCTTCCAGACGAGGCCGCTCTTCATCCTGAAGATGGCGAAATTGTTCAATCTCTTCCCTGACACGTTTCTCTTGCGCGGCCCGTGCTTGGGCTTCGGCAGCGATCTCGCGTCGCGACGCTTCCAGTTTCGCCAGGCTCTGTTCTTCCTGTTGAGCAGCTGCGTGTGCCTCGGCCTCCATTCGCTGCACTTTCTCAGCGGCCACACGATATGCTTGCTCTGATGTGCGCTTCAGCGTTTCAGCTTCTTCAATTCGCCTGCGCACTTCTGCATCCGCAATACGTATACTATCGATTTCACTATGAAGCTGCTGTTCTTTGTCGGCGCGTTTCTTGGCTTCCGCGATTGTCTTCCTATGCACTTCCTCTAGTGCAGCCATCCTTTGCTCTTGCGCTTCATCGTGGCGGCGTTTTTCTTCCTCCAGTTTCGCTTGTTCTTCTAAGGCCCACGCCCGAGTTTCCTCGAGGAGTTGCAGTTCACTTTCTACTTGCTTCTTGATGGAGGCTTCGATTTGCAGCCGCTCCTCCTCAGCCTGGTCACGTTCTGCTTCAGCAGCTCGCATGCGACCCAATGCTTCTGAGAGACGCTCCGCGTCCTGGTCAGCTTTATCGCGCGCGGCTTCGACTTCGGCGGTGCGGGCGGCAATTTCATCTCTGGCTTTACTCAAAGCATCCAACTGCTGATGCAGCAACTCTTCTTCGGAACGTTTTCGTCCTTCTGCTTCCTGGCGCAGACGTTCTCCTTCGGCACGTCGTGAGGATTCCTCGGACAGCAACTGCACCAGTTCCTGCTGCAACTGATTTACCTGCAACTGGGCGGCGGTAATGAGCTGATGACGTTCTTCTGTGAGTGCGGAAATTTCACTCTCCGTCTCCCGACGCGAACTTTCGAGTTGAGTGCGCCGCACGCTTGCTTCCTCACTAGCGAAGCTCAGAGCCTGTTCCTCTTTTTGCAGTCGTTCAACTTCAGTTTGGTGACGCTTTTCGGCTTCCTGGCGGGCCTGAACGGCTGCAGCGTGACGGGCGGCCTCTGCTGTTTCTTTGCGCGCTATTTCCAGTTGTCGCCGCTGCCACGCCAATTCTTCGGCCGCCTGGCGCAACTTGCCGGTCTCAAGCCTCAGACGTGCTTCGTCTTCGGCAAGCCGGTGAATTTCTGCTTCTGCCTGCTGGCGCGCAACGTGTTCGGTGGCCAACGCTTCTGCTTCGGCGGCTATGCGTGCTAGTGCTTCTTCTTGAACTCGTTTCCGCTCTGCCTCTTCTTCAATGCGCTGGGTTTCTGCCTGGGCTCGGATTTTGGCTTCTCGTTCAGCTCTCCATTTCGCTTCGTTCTCAGCCTTCTGACGCAAGGCTGCCGAGTCAAGCAACTGTCGCTCATACTGCTCGACGGTTTCTCTGACCGCGTGTTCCTCCAACAACAGTTGTTCTTCTTCGGTCGCGACCTCTGCTTCGTCTACGATCAATACTTGAGTAGTTTCTACCTGCAACGCGGGAGCGACTACAACGTGGAGTTGTGCTTCAGCAGCCAACTCGGTTGACGCGGGCAGCTCTTCGGCAGTCTGCTCGTTCAGGTCTGTGGTCGGGATTTCATCCATCCCTGCAAGGCTAGCCGCAATGTCCTGTATCGAGGCATCAACAATTTGCGACATCGGCGTGGTTTCAGTCGTTGGCATTTCGTTCATAGGTTCATTGGTGGTTGTTGTATGGCCGATTTCTGCCAGGGCATCCTCCGCCGCCTGGCGCACTTCGGCAGCATCATCAAACATTGCAGCAGCAATCAGGTCCGCGGTAGCTCTCTGACTACCTACCAAACCCAGCGTGCGGGCGGCAGCAGCACGATCGGCAGCTGAATTCGCTGTCCGTAGATTCTGTACAGCTTCGTCAAAGTAACCTTGTTCAATAAACAGCTGTCGCGAGCGTTCCTGTCCCTGCGCCAGTTTTAATCGCTCGGCTTCCACGTCTGAATTTTCAGTCGCCCCTCCCTGCCCTGCTTGCGTTTGGCGACTCTGTTCATTGGCGCGGCTTATCGACGTCAGAAGCTCCGCCGCCAAAACCTTGCGCACGCCGAGGTCGTTAGCGTCTGGGACTTTGGGGTCATCCGAGTGGCCGGATATGAAATCCCTTACCGCGCTTAGGGCAGCTTTGACTTGCTTGCTCACCGCTGATTCTTTCGATTTTGCTGACAATCCCACCCACTCCTTGTTGATTAACCTGAGGCCTTTAAAACGAGGAACCCGACGACCGTGGGAATCACGTCGATGAGTCCGAGAGGCCTGTTTAACTAAAGATAGTCCGATTCCCCGGTTTCTTCTATAGAAAAGGCATTTTTCACGTGGAAGTTGACCACGCACCTGTTGGCTTTAGAGACGAGCAGTCGCTATTCAAGCCGTGCCAACCGGGAGCTCGGGTGCGGAGAAGTGACCAGGGTTCTCCTGCCTCTTTCGCGAAAAACTAATGACTTGAATCTCGCTACATGTCGCAGGTAAGCTATGCTGTGAATGAGATTTTCCAGAGTTTTTCAGCTTGCACCCGCCCACACCCGGCTCTGTTAGGTTACCCCCAGGCAATGGTCCGGCCTTTCGGCGCAGACATCTAACAATGGCAATCAACGGTTCTCTTAGCACAATGAGCGTTTCCGATCTGCTTCAGTTTCTGGCAATCGGAAAAAAGACAGGTCTGCTCAAGCTCACCCATGTGAAAGTCGCCAAAGGTATTTATTTTGAAAAAGGCGTGATAGTAGGTTCAACCACCAACGATCCCGCGGAATATCTCGGCCAGGTACTTCTACATTACGGAAAAATAAATGAGGCGCAGCTACAGGCGGCGATGGAGGCGCAACGTAAGGAGGGCCTGAGGTTAGGGCAAATCCTGATCAATCAGGGAGTGCTCACGTCAGCGGAAGTAGAGAAAGTGCTTGAGATCCGCACACTCGAAATCATCTACGATCTGTTCCTTTGGAAAGAAGGTCACTTCGAGTTTTACATCGAAGATCCTTTGCCGCCGGATTTCACGCGGGTTCATGTTGAAGCGACGAGGGTGATCTTGGAGGGCGTTTATCGCGCCGATGAGTTAAAGCGTTACCAGACTTTAATTCCTTCTGATCGGTCGATCCTGGAATTGGCCGCCGGCTGGACTTCGTCATTGAATCTTGGCAAAGAGACCCGTCAGCTACTTTACTTTCTCGAGAAGCGTAAGTCGGTAGCAGAGCTCTGCTACAACATGCATTGCTCCACTTTTGAGATCTACGGGCAGTTGTACGACCTGGTAAAGAATGGCGTCGCCAACGTCGCAGGAGAGTTGCCTGAGATTCCTGACCCGGTGGACGAGATCGTTGACTTACCCAAGGAAGTTTCCGACTGGCTGTTACTTGCGCGTGAGGAGTTGAATGCGAACAACACCGAGAAGGCACTATCCATCCTTCATACGGCGCTACGGCGGGAACCCAAAAACCCTGCGGCGCAGGTACTCTTGATTGATGCCGAAAAAAAATTCATCGAAGAGATCTACACTAAAATCTCACCGAGCGGCGTACCACGGATCGTGATTACGCTGGAAGATCTTTCGCACAGGCAGATTGAGCCGCAGGAAGGTTTTGTGCTTTCGAGGATTAACGGGGAGTGGGACATTCAATCGATTTTATCGATATGTCCGTTTCGCGAAGCGGACAGCCTGCGAATGATAAAAAAGCTCTGCGAAGATGGGATTATCGGCTTTTAGTAAATGCGAGCGGTATCAGACCCCCGACGCGTCGGGGGCCTGATACCGCTCGACACTTCCCGAACGCATTAACCGATCGGGCGATCTGCTAACGTGTTGCTGATTTGGGCCAGCAGCTCATAGGTGTCGAATGGCTTTGGGAATGTGGCTACGCACCCGGCTGCGCGGGCGTCAACCAGCACTTCCTGCGTCAGGTATGCGCTCAAAACGATAATTGGTATGTGGGAAAGCTTCACCTGCTCGTGGATGCGACGCGCAACCTCGACTCCATCCATTTCGGGCAACGACAAATCCATAATTATCAAATCCGGATACATCCCAGTCGCTTTCAACAAACCTTCCAACCCATCTTCCGCTTCGATCACGGCGTAGCCCTGTCTGCGAAGTAAGACGGACAACAACTCCCGCGTGTCGGAGAAGTCTTCGATAATCAAAATGGTTGGGGTGACAGTAGCGGTAGCAGCGGCTGCGGGCATTGGTTTACCTCACTTTTAACGGCAGTTTTGGCGATCGGTCAACGGTTAGTGAGATAAACAGGGCATGACAAAAGACTAGCACAGATCAGAAGCAGGGCGACAGAGCGTAATCGTACATCAGCGGATTTCACACTTTAGACACATATGAGGGCAGGGTCGGGGGGAGGTGGCCTTTCGGGTGTCAGTCTTCGAGCAGCCTGCGGCCGAACGGTGATTGACCGGCGAGGCTGGTCTAAAAAGCGTAAACCCCCAGCGCCAGAACTAATATCACATCTATTACGAATCCCCTTGCATACCACACCGTGAGCTCTTTGGTGGCAGGAAACTGAATGTACATGTGCAGGAAGAATATCGTGGCCGTTAGTGCCCGAATCATGGCGCGGATTCCAGCAGAAGACTTCGCTATCAAAACAGGGCCCCACATCCGTGGGAATGATGTAATGAAGCACTTTTGGAAAGTTCACCGGTTCGTTAGAATACGTTTTCATCAAAAGGGGAAAAGGTTGTTTTCTGGCACCGAGTAGCGGGGCCCTTTTGTAGCAAGTGGCTGGAATCATGACGCAAGGCGTAGCTAGAAAGTTCTTAATCCACGGCGACGTGCAAGGGGTTGGTTATCGCTTCTTTGCGCAACGCGCTGCCGCTCGTCATCAGGTGATCGGTTACGTGCGTAATTGCGCGGATGGCACCGTGGAAGCGGTCGCTCAGGGGCGTGCCGTCGATGTTGAGGAATTCAAGAACGACCTGGCAGCCGGTCCACAGTGGGCGTCCGTCCAGCAGGTGGAAGAGATTAATCTCGAACCCACCACGGAGTTTTCAAGTTTTAGAATTGAACGGTAGGGTGTCAGTGGTCAGTTGTTGGTTGTCAGTAGTGATCGTTAGAGTAAACGCAAACGACAACACAATCGGACCACTAACAACTGACAACTCACTAACAACTGATAACTGACAAATTATGGATGACTTAAAAAACCTGATTCGCGAAGTGCGGGACTTTCCCAAGCCCGGCATAAATTTTTATGACATCACCACGCTGCTGAAACATCCGGAAGGTCTACGGAAGACTGTGGATGCACTTGCCGCGGAATACGATGGGGAGAAAGTGGACACGGTCATCGGTGTAGAAGCGCGTGGATTCATCTTCGCGCCCGCTCTGGCCTATCACCTCGGCGCGGGTTTTGTGCCGGTACGCAAGCCAAAGAAATTGCCGGCCGAGTGTGCTTCAGTTTCCTACGACCTTGAATATGGTCAGGATACGCTGGAGATTCACAAGGACGCAGTTGGCAACGGACACCGAGTGCTCATCGCTGACGATCTTTTGGCCACAGGCGGAACCGCCAAGGCTGTTTGTAGTCTGGTTGAAGAATTAGGCGGCACCGTAGCGGGCTTGGTGTTTGTGGTGGAACTGGAATTCCTTCCCGGACGCCAGAAGCTTCAGGGCTACGATGTTCGGTCGCTGATAAAGTATCAGTCTTAGTTAATAGTCAGCTGTCCGTGGTCAGTTGCCGGTTGTCAATTGTCCGTGGTCAGTTGTCAGGTGGTCAGTTGTCCATCGTCGGTTGTGTTTCACACTTATCACCTGAGAGCGTTCGTGATCGCCACTCCTGACCACGGACCACTGACTACCGGCTACCGACAACTGACCACTGACCACTCAGCTTTACCATTCACCATTTACCATTTACCATTTACCCCCTTGTGCTCCCGTAGCTCAGCTGCATAGAGCGTCCGCCTCCTAAGCGGAAGGTCGCGCGTTGGAATCGCGCCGGGGGCACCACTTTTCGTTCCACACACACATTCACACCCAAAAAGGAGTAGAAATCGGCTGAGATTTCAAGCATGGCTAGTCAATACAACTATCGAAATTGCCAATCCCTATTAAGGTATGCGATGCAGGCTAAGA
>DASQKG010000503.1:0-15586 GCA_035630655.1 Pyrinomonadaceae bacterium | reverse complement strand
TAAACTCTGAAGTCTCGATCCACTACGATCCATTGATTTCAAAACTTGCCGCCTGGGGACGCACGCGCGAAGAGGCAATCGATCGTTTGCGACGTGCGCTCGACGAATACGAGGTTGGCGGGATCAAGACGACGCTTCCCTTCTTCCGCGAAATTGTCAGGGATGAGGAGTTTAAATCTGCACGCCTGGATACAGGGTTTATTTCGCGTTTCAACGAACGTCGGGAGAGTGCGCGCGAAGGCGCCGAACCGGATCAGATCGCCGAGGACATAGCATTGATCGCAGCGACGATTCATTACGCAAAGATGCAAAAAGCGGCCGCGTTAGGGCACAACTCAGCAGGCGAGCAAAACCGTTGGAAGATGGTCCACAGATTACGCAGATTACAGAGATTCACCAGGCGTGAGGGCAGTTCAGTTGTCTGATTGAATGTGAGAAGCTAACAGCTTCCTGTTTTCTTTCGAGATCTTTTCGAAAGGGTTTCCCGTCCCGTAGGGACCTTATGTTTATAGAACGCAAGTCCCTAAAGACTCCCCTCGCTCCAGCGGAGCGAAATGTGGGCAGGTTCGCGTAACATTGCCGGACATCGCGCTCCCCTGGAGCGCAGACCTTAGAGGAATTGCTGGATCTATAAACATTTGGCTCCGCTGGAGCCAGGGCGTAAGTTTTGCTGCGGCTTCGCCCCCGCAGCGTAGTCTGCCTATAGCGACATGAGATTACAGGCCCACCTAAACGACAAAGACCACGAGATCACCGTCGACCTCGATGGCGACCGAGTTAACGCCTCCGTCGACGGCCGGTCTTATGAACTCGCGGTTCGCGAACTAAGCGCCGGCGAATATCTTCTTCACCACGGCACAGAGGTCTTTCGTTGCCGTGTGGAGGCGAAAGATAACGCGCGCCATTTGTTTGAGGTCTTTCTGCGCGGCCGCAGTAATTACGTCAAGGTTATCGATCCAAAACGGCTACGGAGTGGACAAGCTGCTGCGGCTCATGACACCGGTGCGGCCGAAGTCGTGTCGCCGATGCGCGGGAAGATCGTTCGCGTTTTGGTAGGACAAGGTAGCCAGGTGGAGGCAGGCGACGGAATAGTCATCGTGGAAGCTATGAAGATGCAGAACGAGATGAAGTCGCCAAAGGCCGGCGTGGTTGCATCGATCACTGCAGTATCCGGCGCCACCGTTAACGCTGGTGATGTATTGGCGGTGATTGAATAGAGGTTTATGGCCAGGGCGAGCGTGGGCTGTAAGTTACAAAGGCGTCGCCGTCGAGCACCAGCATTGGGTCTCCGGTTTTCGGGTGATTGCGTTTATCGAGAGTGAAGTTGAGAGTGCCCCGCGCCCGCGAATTCGCGGTAAGAGTCCTGCCGGATACGCGCCAGGTTCCGCTGTCTGATTCCTGCGACGCTGACGAGGCTACCGGACCTGACGAACTGGTCTCGCTGTAATACTCATACGTGCCGTTTCCGTAAAGCGTAAAACAGGTATTCGATATTCGCCCCCCGCCTGTCGAATTAACATTGGACATGTAACACCATTTGCCGACTAACTCGCTTGGGTTCCCTCCTGACGAGCTAAACGTCGTGGCCTCAGCGGCGTCACCGGTGAGACGCTTGTAGGTGACTACCCTTCCATCGACCCATACCTGCAATGTATCGCCTGACAGCTTAAACGGAAAAGTGAGGGCGCCTTCGTTGTTCGCCAGAGTAATGTTGCTGCCTCTCACTAAATATCGATAAGTTTCTCCGTTGAGATTGAGTGTTCCATTCTCGTTAATCTGAACCGTGGCTTCGCTGCTCTGCCAGCGTCCTAAAATTCCCTGCTCTTTCGATTTAGGTTCCACCTGCACGTTCGCTGCTTCGGTTCGCCGTTTGCCAAAGCCCTTTGCATTACTCTGCCGCACGAACGTGAGCGGTGATTCGAGGTTGCCACCGGAGATAACCAGCACGTCGCCATTAAGCCTATACGTGTAGTTATTGATCGTGCCGTCTTCGTTTACCATCAACTTGTCGCCACGAACGCTGTATTTGATAGGAGCCGTATCAAGCACGCCGGTACCGTCCGAATTGAATGTGACTCGAATAACCAGCTCTGAGTCCTTCGTCTGCCAGGAGCCGACGAGATCGGCCTCCTGTGCCGAAGCACTGGCAAGGCACAAGCTAATTAACAGGAAAGCAAACAGACTTGATTTCGTATGCATTTGTGGAAACCTCGATGAGCTCGGATATTGTGCGAGTGGGTTTTAAGCGAATTTCGAGGGACTGTCAATAATAATGCCTTCAGGGATGAAGTCAGTACCACCTCGCGGTAGCGGGTGGGCCTAATTGGCAGCATCGTCAGAAATGGCAACTGGACGCCGAGGCTGGAAAGCAGCCGGACAGAGTCTTAGCCCCACGCGCAGCGAAGCGGAGCGTGGGGAACCGTACACCTAAATGTCGGAAGCCTGCGAAGCTGGCGACAGAAGGAGTTTATGGCGCTACTACGCAGCCACGGCATCGACTTTGAGGAAGCTCTGTGGGGTTAATCTCTGCCGCCAGCTTCGCAGGCTCCGATATTTAATCTAACTTTTCCCCACGCTCCGCTTCGCTGCGCGTGGGGCTAATACTCTTCCGACTGCTTCGCAGCCTCGGCGCCCGCTCGCGATAAACTCTCCGCGGATCACCCATGGTTGGGCACCCGCTACCGCGAGGTGGTACTGACGTCATCGCGTCTAAACCCGTCCCTTTTGTCAACACACTTAAATTATCGAATTCGCGACGCGGCATTTGACCGAGCTGCCGATGTCATTGAAGAATGGTTTTAGAATAACTATGCAAACTCCATCTGAAGATCAACGCATTTTGCTTTGGGACATTGACGGCACGCTGATTCGATCTACGAAGGTTGGCTCATTCAAAGACTATACGATTCCGATGCTGGAAGAAGTTTTCGGGACTGCCGGGCGGCTGCCCGAAATGAAAGTTTCCGGGATGACGGACCTGCAAATTGTGGGCGAGGCATTAAAACACGAAGGTTTTACCCACGAGCATATTCGCGAGCGCGTCCACGAGCTGCGCGAAAGTTACATGAAGGCCATGCACAAGTTCACGGGGAACGGCCAGGAGGTTTTTGAAGTTTTGCCGGGCGTGCGCGAAGTGCTCCAGGCGGTTACGGATCATCCGCGTTATCAATCCGCCCTACTTACCGGCAACATCGAGCCGGCTGCCTACTTGAAGATGGAAATCATGGGGCTGGCAGACTACTTTCCGCTTCCTGGCGCTTTCGGCGATGAGTCACACGACCGTCGCGATTTGCCGGGGCTGGCAGCCGACAGAATACGTCGCCAACTCCAGCTCGATCTCTCGCCCGAACAATTCATAGTCATTGGCGATACGCCTAATGACATCGGATGTGCTAAACACTTCGGCGCTCGTTCACTCGCGATCAACACCGGCCGCTTCTATGCGTTGGAAGATCTCACCAGTTGCAAACCGGACGCTCTGCTGCCTGATTTGTCCAATCTCGAATTGGTTATGCAAACGCTGGATAGCTTGTGAGCAGCACAGGGCGACTGTGAATAGTTAGAGGTCGGGAAGGCGGGCATGCCCCCGCTCTTCGTTGATTAGCTCAATTCCTTGCGCAGCGAAGAGCGGGGGTAAACCACCCTTCCCGACCTCAAACTGTTCACAGTCGCCCGTCAGTTCCAAAGGTCTGTTCTACTTCTTCGCCTTATACAACCCCGGCAGTTGTTTGCGCAGGTTCTCTACCTTCGGCAGGTCGTTGATGACGATGTACGGCTCATCCGGATGATGTGCGAGGTAATCCTGATGGTAGCTTTCAGCTTCATAAAATGCTTCAAGCGCTCCGACTTGCGTAACAATGGGATCGCCAAACACCTTAGCTTTGTTCAGCTGTTCTATGTAGGCATCGGCGATTCGCTTTTGCTCTTCGTTGGCATAGAAGATTGCCGAGCGATACTGCGTCCCTCGATCCGGTCCCTGTCGATTTAGTTCAGTGGGATCATGGGCCACCGAAAAGAACACCTTGAGTAGCTGGCCATATGAGACTTGAGACGGATCGTATTTAATCTGCACCGACTCCGCGTGGCCCGTTTGCCCGGAGCTTACCTTCCTGTAGTCAGCCGCATCGGCGGCTCCTCCCGAATAACCGGACTTCACGTCGATGACGCCCTTCACGTGTTCAAAGACAGCTTCGACACCCCAGAAGCAGCCGCCAGCCAGCACTGCGGTTTGCTCGCTCTTAGTCTTCGCTAACGGTGCGTCCAAAGCTGGATCTGGAATCGCGGTAGCCGAAGCATCGGCACGGTTGCAGGCCATTGAGAAGCCGATGAATAGAACTGCCGAACCAAGGAAAAGAGCTGTAAACATGTTTGTTGTCTCCTGTGGGAATATACGAACTTCCATGCTAAACGGATTTACGACCAGATCAAAGGTATCCTGCCGCGTTGGTAGTGACGCGCAGGCGCAATAACGCCAGATGCTACTTTGAGAAGAGGTTCGTAGAGTCCGAGCCTTAGCTTGTGTCGTGTCAAGAAGCACCTGAATCGTCAGCTGCCCTCTTCAAATCTTAAACTCCCGCTTGGACTCTAAACGCCTATCATGGGCAGACTCAGGGCTCAAAAACCGCGGGTCGCAAACTACCACGTGAGGGATTGTCCCATCGGGCGGTAGGCACGTATTCATAACTGCCGGCGGTCGCTTTGGTTAAGTCCACGAGTTTTTCGATTGGAAACTGCTTCCAAACTTCATTCTCAAGGACTACTCGAAACAAACGCTGTAGCAAAGTAAAGTCTCGCAGGTCCTGATAAAACGCCTTAATGCGCGCGTCCGAATCGATCTTATTCGAAACCTTAGTGGCGATCTCCCCTCTCAGCTCGCCAAACTGCCAGGGATTTCTATCAGCATACGTGTCGGGATCTTGCCCGTTAGTCAAAAACTCCGGCCTCGATGAGAAGGCGCGCAGGATCATAAAGTCGAGCGGCCAGAGGCGAGTCGCCTGTGCAGCGTCTGGCGCTACAAAGACAGAGCTTAAGTCCGAAGTAACACTAAAGGGCATTTCACGCACACCGCTTAGTGACTCGATGCTTGGCGGCGGAATCAGCCACTTGTCGAGCGCTTCCTCGCTGGCTGTTGGCAGGGCCTCGTTGGTGAAAGACTCAATGCACCTATTGAAATCGCTTAGCGAGGCTCGATGAGCATCGGCACATTGAACGATCTGCGTTACGAGACTCCATGACTTCTAAAGTGATCTGCCAATCGTCAAAGCCTGTGGAAGCTTTTGAGAATATCACGGGTCGCCAGGCGGAGGATGACGGGACGCCCGTGGGGGCAGGTGGTGGGGGAGGAAGTTTTTAGCAGGCGATCTATTAGCCAGCGCATCTTCTCGGCTGAGAGCGGCATGTTTACTTTGATGGCCGCATGACAGGCAAGCGAGGCGGCGATCTCGTCGCGCAAATTCTCACGTGCGCTTCCCTTCTTTTCTGCGTCGACTGTGTCCAATAGTTCCGCCAGCATGTTGCGAGCTTCGCCTGCAGGCAGATCTGCCGGCGCGGCCTTGATGGCGACGGTTCTGCCGGACAAACGCATCAACTCAAAGCCGTAGGCTTCGAGTTCCGTGGCGATCACGTCGAAGATGGCTGCCTGAGCGGGCGTTAGATCGAATGTCTCTGGAATAAGAAGGTGCTGCGACTCCGGTATCCGCGATGACTCGAGGGCGCGATACTTGTCAAACAACACGCGCTCGTGGGCCACGTGCTGATCGATAAGCAGCAAGCCGTCGTTATCAGTGGCGATGATGAAACTTTCGTCAAGCTGGCCCAGCGGACGGATGTCCGCCGAAAGAGACTCGACTGAAACCTCGCGCGCGAACCTGGCGGCTGAGTTGAGCGGTGGCAATTGAACTCCCGCCTGTACGCCTCCCGCCTGTACGCCCTCCCTAACGGTCGGGCTACTGCCCCATTCCGCAGCCTGCCCCCTGCTGCCTGCCTCCTGCTGCCTGCCTCCCGCCTCCTCTGTTACAGGCGGCTCGTCAGCGATGGCTTCGCGCATAATCGCCTCGAGGTCCCGCGCCGTGTCTGATCTTCTCGGACCTTGGTCGTCGTTTTTGTTCGCGAAGTCGAACCTCTCCCCGTCGTCGCCCCCCGAGTACTCTCCCTCTTGAATTGGCATGGAAGAAAAATCGATACGTGGCTGAACGCCCTCTGTAACGGCCAAACTGCCGCCCGTTACATCCAGTCGTTGACCGTCTCCTGCCGGGCTATTGCCTCGTGCACCAGATCTTTGAACGCTCTCGGCCAGGACTGGACTGCCATCCCGCGAACCGCCGTCGTATTCCTGCTCTGTCTGGTAATCGTTGCTTGCGGAGTTAGCAGTGTTGATTCCTTGGCTGGCGGTTGCTGCCATCGAGGCTACAGTTTCGTTTGAGGCCTCAGTTTCATCGATGCACGACGATTGGTCTCGTTGCTCGGCGCGAACATAGCCTGCACTGGCCAGGGCCGATCGCACAGCTTCGCGTACCGAATCGGCCACCGCGGCAGCGCGTCGAAACCTCACTTCCGTCTTCGCCGGGTGAACGTTTACATCCACTTCCTCAAGCGGCGTTTCGATAAATAGCAACGCTGCCGGATAAACGCCGTGCGGCAGAATTGACCGATACCCGTCGGAAAGCGCCCGTCCAATAAGTCGATCCCGAACAAAGCGTCCATTGACGAACAGGTATTGCGCATCCCGCGACGTGCGCCGGTCGCGCGGCGCGGAAACAAATCCAGTCACACGCGCAACTCTGGCGTCGCCGCCGCCTACTTCCAGCAAGTTATCCAGAAAATCCGCGCCAAAGACCTGATATGCACGCTCGCGCAGATCCTTCGCCGCCGCTGCGCGTAAAATTTCACGGCCGTTGTTCGTTAAGGTAAACGCGATTTCCGGATGAGCGAGCGCGTAATGCGTCACCAGATTCGTGAGATGAAAGCTTTCCGTCGCTTCAGAACGCAAAAACTTCCGCCGTGCGGGAACGTTGAAGAAGAGATCTCTAACCACGAGCGTGGTCCCGCGCGGATGCGCCGCATCTTTGACGTCGCGCATCTTACCGCCTTCAATGACAACGCGTGTGGCTGCCGCCGCGTCTTCGGTTTTAGTCGTCAGCTCCACACGCGCGACCGACGCAATTGACGCTAACGCTTCGCCACGAAACCCAAGAGTGCTGATCGAACTCAAATCTTCTGACTTGGCAATCTTTGAGGTAGCGTGTCGTTCAAAGGCCAGCACCGCGTCATCGCGTACCATGCCGTCACCGTCGTCGGAAACTTTCAAAAGACGACGCCCACCCGCCTCGATATCAATAGTGATGCGCTTAGCGCCGGCGTCAATCGCGTTCTCAACCAGCTCCTTTGCTACAGAAGCGGGACGCTCGACGACTTCACCGGCGGCGATCTGGTTGGCAACGTGGTCTGGCAGGAGACGAATTTTAGACATAGGAACGAGATGCTAGATGCTGGATTCAGAGGTACACAATCTGATGCTCGTTTGAGCCGATATTGATCGCGTTGTAGATCCATTCGACGACGTAGCGACCGTGACGCGCGAGCAAGGAGGTGATGTTGATGTGTCGCTCCTGCAGTTCTTTGTGCGGATAGAGTTGCTCAAACGCCCTGATCAACTGCCGGTGAGCGGCTTCATCGCGGGCCATTTGCGCTCGGTGAAAACGGGTGCGCAACCCCTCCAGTTGATAATTGATCTTACGCCGCCCGGTCTCAAGAGCGTCGGCCAGGGTTGGATCGATCGACCGCAACTGCTCGCGCAAATTATCGAGCTCACCGTTGACGGTTTCTTCAGTTTTGACGAAAGACTGTGCGGTCTGCGCGCCTAGATGTTCTTCAACCACGCGCGCTAAAACACTTTCCGCCCCGGCGAACAAATCCTCGAGCCGCAGCCCATAGCGCTCGAGCACGCGGCCTGTGTGCGATTCAACAATCGTCAGACTCGAGCGCGGCAGAATCGGCGTCGCGGGCCGTTCGAGCAAACGGTAGACTTCGGCGGTCTGAGCGAAGTAAGCAATCTCGGCCGCCCCACCATAGTAGGCAATCGTCGGCAGCAGGTAATCCTGGACCACCGCGCGCAGGGTTACGTTTGGACTGAAGCGTTGAGGCTCCGACAACGCAAGCTTCGCAATCTCATCCGCGGCGTACGCTTCATCGCTGTTTTTGATGGCATACTTCCCTTCCGAAGTCCGCACCAGCGCATGGCGTGCTCCTTCAGCATCGTGCATGAAGAGTGGGAAGGAATTTTCCGAGGGCGTGACTTGCGCATGAAAACCGGCTTCAACCAGTCGTCTACTTCGAACCTCGATTGCGGTGGCAATCTCGTGTGCTTGCAAAGCCGCTTTCGCATAAAGCGGAGCGGCGATGGTCTTTAATCGCTGATCGAGCGGATCAAGTAACACCAAACCGTGCCCGCCCACCAGCGACGTCATCATTCGCGCGAATGCTTCGCCGTAACCACGTCCCGGAGCCCAGGCATCGCGCAACAACGATTCGAGCTCCGGTGTGAACTCTGAACTGGGAAGCAGTTCAAACAAACGCTCTAGTACATCATTGATCGAACTGTCGATAACAATGCGGCCCACTGGTTGATTCTCTCGGTGCAACTCCGGAGAAGCTTCAACCTGGGCCAACCTACAGTCCCTTCCGATAAATTCTGCTTTCGCTACTTCGATGAAATCGTGATCTTCCGTGGCCATCCAGAAAACGGGAACTGCCTTGGTGTTTCGCTGAGTCAGGCAACCGGCAAGCTTAACGGCGGAGAGCGCCTTGTAAATGGTGTAGAGCGGCCCGGAAAACAGACCTGCTTGTTGTCCGGACACAACGGCCAGGCAATCGGTGGCACGGAGCTGTTCGATGTTCTTGAGCGTCTCGCTGCCGGCGCCCCACGCAGCATTCATGTCGGCGAGTGCATCGCACAAAGCATTTCTATCTGTTTGATAGGCCGCCAGGACTTCGGGCGCGCGTGCGGGCAGCTCGTGATGGAAGCGAACTGCCGACGGATAAAACTCGCGCAGTGCTAAAGGATCACGAAGGTAGTCGAGAAACAGTCGCGACTGGTTCGGAATCGTTTCGAAAGGAAGGCTCTCGACGCGTAAGCCCGATTCTTCAGGCGTGCTGTAACAGGCGGTTTCGGCCGTGCTCAATTTGATCGCTCCTCAGCGCAGCAGCTAGCGGCATTTTACGCGGGATGGTTAGCTTGCACCAGCGAGCCAAGAAAAGCCTAACCGCCCAAGACGCCGAGAGCGCCAAAGCAGAAACAATTAATTAGTTAATCCGAACCGCTCCGGCTTGTTCGCTTTGACTGTCTTGGCGATCTTGGCGCCTTGGCGGTTCCAATGTCGCCGTTTCAAGGCAGCGGCCGATTTCCTTGCGTGCTTCCTGATCAGGTTCAGGAAGTGGCGCCCGCACCGCGCCGCCTACGTAGCCTCGCATTTCCAGCGCGGCTTTCAATCCACCAATGCCATAACGCGTAGTGACTGCCTGCGCCAGCGAAGTCAGACGAGACTGCAACTCGGCCGCGAGTTCAAGTTCCCCTGAATCGACTGCTCGATATATCGCCAGGGAAAGTTCGGGGGCAACACAACCAACCGCGAGAATTGCGCCGCGCGCACCGGCGCGCAGCGCTTCATGCAGCACGGTGCCGTTTCCCGTAAGCACCGCAAAATCTTTGCGTACAAGTTTGATAGTTTTCCGGAGGCCGTCGAGATCGGGCGAGCTGTCTTTGATACCAATGATGTTTTGATGCTCGCTTAGACATGCCGCTGTTTCCGGTTCAATTTTCATTCCCGTCAGGGCCGGCATGCTGTAGAGAATCACTGGCGCGGGCGACTCGTCGGCGACACGCTGATAATGATCAATTAACGCTTGCTGCGTCAGGCTGGGACGGTAAAAGTGAGGGGTTATCACCAGGAACGCGTCAACGGACACTTCGTCAGCGACTCGGTTAATTTCGTTAATGGTACCAAGCGTACTTTGTTGCCCCGCACCGACGACAAAGACGGATTGCACTGGTTCGCGGGCAGCTTTGATGACTGAAAGGTATTCGCGTTCGTCGAGATTCACCCGTTCCCCAGTCGAACCCAGCAACACATAACCGGCAATGCCAGTGTTGTTCCACTTTGTAATGTTGATTTTGAGCGCGGCGAGATCGACTGCGCCGCTCGCATTAAAGGGAGTGGGAATCGGCAAAAAAACGCCGCGCAAATCTTCAGCAGACATCGCGGCATGAATAGGGATGGACTGAGAGCTAACTGGCTGTTTCAAGACGCCGCATTATAACGAACGAGGCAGGCGAGGCGCAATTTTACGATCAAGGCTTCAACCCCTTAAACAGCGGGTGAACAACCTCACAGATGAGGTCACGCTTCCCTACCAACGATTGCTCCAGTTCCCGAAACTTATATCCTTCCGGCGGCCAAGGTGGGTCTTACGCGAGTATGTTCTTTCCCTTTTTGAACGCATGAGTGAATTCATCCAGCCCGTGGCTTCCGCCATTCACTAGCTTCCGCGCGGCTACAAGGTTGCCCTGAGCCAGTGCCTTCCTAATCTTCTGCTCCTTGCTCTTGATAAAACTGGCCAATAGTTTTGCGGCGATGTCTGGTTGATTTGCCATTTCAGGGTTTTCAATCAGTTGGTTTCCTAGTCCAATCGCCGCGCCGTGTTGTTTGTAATTGGCCCGACCAGTCAACTGTACAAAGCCGCGACCCTTGAACCGCTCTCCATCCGGACGTCCCTGGTTACCTAGACTTCCCTCTCCTCTGTTGTCATAGCGGTTAAAGGGATGCTTACCTGGAGTCGTGTTGTGTTTCGAAATACCTTCGCTGATCGGCCTGAAGCTTGCTGTCTCTGCCCGAATGGTCGCCAGAGCCATAAGGATCATCTGCTTGTCAGTCAGTCCGGCATCACTCAAAGCCTGGAGTACAAACGGAAGGTTCGTTTTGATATTAGCGACCGGTGTACCCGGAAACATCTGCGACACCTGAGCCACACTGACGTTCAGCGTAGCCGAAGTGCCGCCTGCACCACCGTTACCGGAGATAACGCCGGCGTCGGGACTCCCGGTAGTCGCCCCCAAGGCTGCCAGCGTTGCGGGCCCGGCTTTGCCGTCAGCAGTGAGTCCTTTGCTCTGTTGAAAAGCAATGACTGCTCCTTTTGTTCCCGCTCCAAAATTGCCGTCAACACCATGAGGGTCGAAGCCCAACTCTTTCAGCCTGTTTTGGAGGTCGGTTACCTCTGGCCCTGTGGAACCTTGTTGCAATATTGGCATTTTCATATCCTCCCGGGTGGCGATTCTCCAAGCGCCTCGGCAGCGCGTTAGGAAAACTACCGCAACTAAGTGACTGTGAAATCAGTTTCGGTTGAACTGGCGCCCGCCTGGTTAACCACTTTGAATTTCAACGTTGCTTGAGTAGCGAGCAAAGCGTCGTCAATTTGCGCGGTATGCTCCGTAGCGCTAACAAACGTCGTCGGCTGCGGCGTATCGTTAACATGAACGGTGTCACCATCGACGAACCTAGTCCCAATGATTTGAACGGCCTGATTCACCGTGCCCGCAGTGACTGACGACGGGCTCAGGCTCGTAATCGTTGGCACACCTCCAGCTCCCGCACCGCCTCCAGCTCCCCCACGGCCTGCGGCATCTCCTGTCGCTCCCGATTGTTGTTGCTCGGGTATTTTGAAACCGAGATAAGTACCGGAGCTGATTCCCAGCATCGCCAGCAATGTCGCGCTGAATTCCGGCATCGACAAACGGCCCCACACCGAATAGATGAAGAGAACGCCCAATACCAATGTCCAAATAAACATTTGGAAACGGTGAAAGCTAATGCCGCTCGTGTGGTCCGTGAGAATGTCTGTAAAAAATCCGCGCGACACTTGTGGTTGGGCAGGAGCATTCCCGTCACCGGCCGCATCAATTGCCGCTGATCCCAGAGCAGTTCCAGCGCCGATCCCGATCAATGCGAGAGTGGAACCGGTGATGGTGTCGTTAGCGCCGGTGATTAACCAGATGAAGAGAAACGATGCCACAATCAGGAAAAACCAGAACGCCATTTGAAACCGCGCCAGACTATATGGTTTGTGTTTCCGCTGGTGTCGCTCCCGCCACCAAACGAGTAAGCCGGGCCAGTTCTCGAAAACTTGGGTTGGTCCAAGATCGCGCAGTAGTTCACTGTGCTTCGCCAGCACGATAAGCACCACCAAAACAAAGAACAAAAGTATGGAACAGATGATGAACCAGACCAGATCGATTCGGATCAGCCAGAATTGTCTCTGCTTATCCGGCGCATTAGCTTTAACATCTGTCGGCACCGGGTAACCGTTTTCCGGGCCTACGCTCACTTCCGTAGGTCGCTCAAAAAAAGATTTTCCCAATGGAGGCGCGCCTAATAAATCAGCCCATGCTTCGTCCGAATCCGCATCTCGTTCTAGATGAAATTGCAGTCTTCCGTCGAACGGTTCGGGCGCACCCGTAGATTCGACCAGCGTCGGAGCGCCGGATTCAGGCACAATGCCTTTGATATGTCTTCCATCCAAAAACAGTCCGATTGCTTGGGTTGCACAAGGTACTACGGGCTGGTCCTGGTCACTCAAACACTTCGAGTAACGAACCAAAGTTTGCAAGTCATTCACGGTAACCAAAATGATTTCCTGGAGTCGCGCAGCGTTTTTCACTGTAGGCGCCTGACCAGTTTGGGGTGTCCCGGCATTTTGCGTTTCCGGTCGTTGGACGTTCTCCAACTTTTCCACTTTCAAAACCCTAACCTTAGCCAGGGAGGGCAGCTTTGGCTCGGGAGTACTAGGACTCGTCGCGGCGTCGCCGCCTTCCTGCGCCCCCGTCTCGGTCGTATCACTCTGTGCCGCCGTTCCACTCTGGGAAGTCGCAGAGTGCTGACTCCCCGACGCAGGCGGCGTGGGCGTTGGAGTCGGAGTCGCAGCGGGACTCGCGGCAACTACGATGCTGCCTGGAACCAGGAAGCACATAGCTAGGATCACGAGCATCAAAACCCTTTGAACTGTCGATAGTTTTAGTTGATGTAGTGGCATGGGTTCTGGTCTCCGTTAGTGGTCTTTGTCTCTCAATTGCTGGTCTGCACTCTTAGGCCGGTACTTCGCACACTCTTCGGAACTTACCTACTTGTCGACAAGTTGCACCAAACGTAATCGACTCTGATTGACAAACCTTGGCCGGCGTCTGCATCACCGGGTCAACAAAGCTCTGAGTAGTTTCGCGGTGTCAAAGGTGAAACCAAACTGCCCGCGAACGTCTTTCTCGTCAATTAAGTTGGTTCGATTGGCATAAGTAAGAGATATCGGAAAGTCAATGCCATCGACCAGCGGGATCTTGACCTTTCCCTGGAGTTTGTACGTGAAGGGGACTGCGGACGCCCAGTTTCCTTCTGAAGCCAGAAAGAAGTACAACGGGCTCCTGCCAGACAAACTCTTCTCCGGTGTCATCTGGAACTGCAACTGTCCGGCAAAATTGGCGCCGCGAAGATCTCCTCCAACGACCCTGCTGTTCTTGTAGAAATAGCCCCCGTTCAGGGTGAGATTGACACGGTTATGGACGCCGTAATCGAAGATCGCTTCGCCCGTATATTCATCTGTCCCCTCTTTCTTCTGCCTGGTCTGAAACGACAGGGAAAGCTGTGGTGCCCTCCGTATTTTCTCGATTGCTCGGCGCGAGGCGTTGTTTAGATTTGTGAAAGCGTCAAGCCGCGCATCGATAAGTTGGTCTATTTGTTTCAGACCGTCGTCGTCCAGCGCTGCGAGCAGGAGAGGCAGACCGGCGGGGTCAAAATACTTGTTCTGAATGAAGTCCTTGATCACCAATTGTGCATTCAATCTTGCATTGTTAGTCTCTGCGGGATCGAACCAATTTTCAACAGGTTCCGCCACGAGAGTCTGAAGAGTCTGTAATCTATTGGCGTTAAGTAACTGCGAGCCGGCCGGACTATTGGCGTAGGCTCTCACTTCCTGAACAATCCGCAGTTTGTCTCGGAGCGCCGGATCTTTGAAAAGAACAGCGTCCCTGATTTCCTTGTTGAGTTGTGCGAGATTAACCGCAGCGGCTTTGAGGTATTGATAGACGGTGCTGAGTTCTTTCGGGTTCCTGGCCGCGTCTCTGCCGGCAATGATTAGGAATTTCGCTCCCGCAATGGTGGTGTCTTCCGTGGGTTGGCCCTGCGCATCTGTTTGGTTCTTTTCAAAACCCAGGGTAAACGACAGCCGGCGCCAGTTGCGATGTCGATTGTAGAAAGACGGGTCGAGGGGCTGCTCACCTCTGAAAGCGGAATACAGGGAATAAGCAGTGGCAGTCACCGCCGCGGAATTCTTGTCCGGGTTTGCGTTATTACCTCCACCCGCAAGTCCCGCGAGGTTCAACGCAACTCCGATCAGATCCGATGAAGAACTCTGGTCTACCAACGACGTCGAATTGTCGCTTATGGATGGCGCTTCGGTTTGATTGACGTTTGAGTTTTGATCAATTCTCGCTTGAGCGACTGCCTTGATCCTTTCCTCGATTCTATTGTTGAGCCAGTTATTGAAATCGTTTACCTGGGGAACGGGTACAGCGGGCGGAACGGCGGCGCTCGCTGGTGGCGCCACTATGTTCGGGCTGGTCGTTACGCTCGGAGCCGTGTCAGAAACGGATGATCTGGTTTCGGCTACAACCGACTGAGGCGAAGTGGTCGGCGCATCTGAGCTGGTCGCGGTGGTGGAGGATGAGTCAGAAACTGCAGCGCTGTTCGCCGGCGAAGCTGAGACCGGACTCCCCGGCTGGCTTGCAACTGTTGTCCCGAAGACTCGAGTGGTTGAGCTGTTGTTTTCCAGCGCGACAATCTCATTCTGGAAATCTTGCGCAGCTTGAGCTAGAACTTGCTTTTCAGCATCGCTCAGGACGTCGCTGACTTTGGCCTGGTAGCTTTGCAAAGTCGTCAGTCTCTCTTTCAAGAGCGCAACCAACTTGCTACGCCGTTCCTCAAGGAAACGCCGGTTGAGGTTTCTAACCTCCGGATCCATTTTCGGATCAATGGCTATTGAGGTCAGCTTTTGGATTTGCTGGCGCAACTCGTTGATTGAGGCAGGCTCTTGCGCATACGCCACCACACTGAATTGCAAAACCAACGCACATATTAGAAAAACGGATCTCAATCGGGTCTTCATAAGGAATCCTCCGTAAAGGGCAGCAAACTATTTCATAACTCTCACAGTCAGGTTTCGCATGAACTTATCCTCGACCGAGAGTGGGGCAACGCGGTCGTACTGACTATGAATAACGACAGATTTAAGAGAACCATCCGCGTTATGAAGCTCGACTTTGTAAGTGTACTGCGTGACCAGGGGCATCAACCCAATCATGGCGTGATCACTTTCTCTCGGCACCGGGTCATCGTCAGGGCTTAGTGGCCACCTTTTCTGGTAATTCATTTGGGGCGGGATATTTTCTGACGTCATGATTGTTCGTCCGCGATCGTCCGCGAGCGTGAACAGCGGGGTGGCGCCGAGTACAGTCATTGTGTAAAGCAGGAATTCTCCGGCCTCTCCATCG
>DASQKG010000502.1:0-12512 GCA_035630655.1 Pyrinomonadaceae bacterium | reverse complement strand
AACGAATGCCGAGCCGCTCCATCGTATCGAGAATGCACTCGACATTTCGCGTCGCCACATAGTCAGCCAACTCGGCGGTCGCGTTGTTTCCTTCTTCGAGTGCATGAAGGACGTCGATGCGCAGTTTTAGCTTTTCCGGATTGGGATCGCGCTGCGGATCGCCGTCTCGATAGAAGACTCCGACTTTCGTGTAAAGGTCCCAGCAGTAGTAGTCGAACGGTCGATCCGTGGGAAGGGAACTGTCGAGCGTCTTGATGTCATCGAGATTCATTTTTTCGATGTGCAGAAAACCAACCACAACGTCTGCCACCTGCACGCCCGTGTTGTCGATGTAGTTTTGGACCTCGATGCGTTCGTCATCGGCCTGCAGTATCTTGACGAATGTATCGCCCAGAACGGCGTTTCGCACATGCCCGATGTGTGCGGCTTTATTTGGATTGATGCTGGTGTGTTCGACCATCATCTTTGGACGATCCGGCACCAGTGCTTCTTCCGATTGTAGCGTTTGGCCGACGGCGAATAGCGAAAGCAACTTGGCGCGGTCAAAGAAGACGTTGAGGTAACCCGCCCCGGCAACTTCTATTCGTCCAACTTCGGGGGAGTTTTCCAGTCTCGCTTTTAATTGCTCGGCGATTGAGCGAGGCGGCAGCTTCACCCCGGTGCCTTGTTTGATTAATTTTGCCAACTCAAACGCAACCGGAAACGCGAGGTCCCCCAGGTCCGGACGCGGGGGTGTTTCAGCGTTGATTTGCTCCAATTCGACGCCAAAGAGCTCGAGGGCCGCGGTTCGCACCTGCCGTTTCAACCGACCCTGGATCTCAACTAGTGTCACTTCGCTCTGTAGACCTCGCCTCTCGTTAAGACATCATTCTGCAAAAGCGCAAAGTATAACGTAGCCGCCACGTTACGGCGAGGAGGCCAGTTCAAACTAACTACTTTCGGCGTTGCGCCAAAACCCGGAAACAATATAGACTCCCCGCAAAGTGAACGATGTAAACCCGAGCTCACCAAGCGGCGATCTTACCAGGCTGATGCCGTGTGCCGATTGTGGTGCAAGTATTTCGCGGCGCGCGGAGTATTGCCCACATTGTGGTGGTCCTACAAATGAAACGAGCGAAGACGGTGAAGGAGATGAGGATGATGATGACGCCGTTAACTTGACCGTCGATCGCAAAGGTTGGGTAACTACAATCGCACTTGGAATTCTGCTTTCCTCGGTGATTGTAGCCGCGGTCTTTTACCTCATCGCTCTCGTGAGTCTCGTTTATCACTCACTGGCCCAACGATAGTGGCAGTGGACTGCAAACAACTACCTAAACCATCCTTGACACTCTCTGTCCGCGCTCTGATACCATCCAGCTTTCAATGCTAGCGGCCTCAACGCAATCAATTTCCGCAGAGCTGCGCCACCGGTTCGAGAGCGCAAAGCGCGTTCTGGTGCTAACTGGCGCAGGCGTCTCGGCGGAGTCAGGCGTGCCGACGTTTCGCGGTGGCGGAAACAGCGCAATGTGGAAGGGGGTGCCATTCGATGTAATCTCATCGGCGACAATGGTGGAAAGAGACCTGCAGGCTGTTTGGGAATGGTTTGACTACCGCAGAAATCTTTTGGCGGAACTGCAGCCGAATGCCGCACATTTCGAGATTGCCCGATGGCAGAATCAATTTGAGCAATGCACGGTTGTTACGCAGAACGTCGATGGGCTGCATCAGAAGGCGGGTGCGCGAGATGTAATCGAGTTACACGGAAGCATCTGGCGGGCGCGTTGTATAAGCTGCAATGCGCGATACGAGATACAACTTGACAAGCGACGCTCTGAACTTTGCATTGCTTGCGGCGATCGACTCCGGCCTGACGTTGTTCTTTTCGGCGAAATCCTTCCGCCGGGCGCTTTTGAGGTTGCGGCTGAGCGAGCCTCGGAATGTGAGGTGTGCTTTGTGATCGGCACGTCGGGAATTGTATACCCGGCTGCGGGTCTTCCTGAGATTGCGAAATCGGCTGGGGCGTACTTGTGTGAAGTTAACCCTGAATTGACGCCGCTCTCTGGTTTGTGCGACGCAGTCTTGACAGGAAAAGCGGGAGAAGTGCTGCCGCTGTTGAAGTAGGACAGACATTCCTGTCTGTCTGACTTTCGCCAAACGGACGGTCGAGTTTAGGACGTGTTAGCGTAGCGGGTCTGGTGCATGCTTACTGGACTATTTAGAAAGGAAGACAGACAGGAATGTCTGTCCTACTATGAAGACTCTTTATTTCGACTGTTTTGCGGGCGCCAGCGGCGACATGGTTCTAGGGGCCATGGTCGCGGCTGGCGTTGAGCCGCATCAACTGAAAGAGCAACTCGCGCTGCTCGGCATTGACGGCTACGCGATTGATTTTCAGACTGTCGATCGTTCCGGTATCAGCGCTACTTACGCACGCGTTCAGGTCCCACACGAACGCAAGCATCGCCACCTCGCCGACATTTTGAAGATCATCTACGAATCGCGGCTCTCCGAGTCGGTCAAAGATCGCGCCGCGAAAATATTCTCGCGCCTCGCCGAGGCGGAGGCTCGCGTGCACAACACGCCCGTCGAGCGTGTTCACTTCCATGAAGTGGGTGCGCTCGATGCGATCATAGATGTCGTTGGGGCCGCCATCTGTTTCGATTTCCTCGGCGTCGAACGCTTTGTATCGTCCCCGCTGCATGTTGGCAGTGGAACAGTCGAAATGGACCATGGCCGCTTTCCTGTGCCGCCTCCGGCGGTGGCGGAGTTACTCAACGGGGTGCCTTTTTACGCGACCGATATTGTGGGTGAGTTGGTTACGCCAACAGGCGCCGCAATCATAACCACGCTTTGCCAAGAGTTCGGGCCGATACCGCAGTTGAAACTCGAGCAGACCGGCTACGGTGCAGGCACACGCGAGTACAAAAAGTTTCCCAACGTGCTGCGAGTTCTGATTGGGGACGATCAGGCGTCTACCTCGATTGATGAACGTCTGTGGATGTTGGAAACAAACATGGACGACATTTCACCACAGATTTTGGGCCACGCGATGGACCGCGCGTTTGAGATGGGCGCGCTGGATTGTTATTTCACTTCAGTCCAGATGAAGAAAAACCGTCCCGGCGTGCTGCTTTCGATCCTGTGTCGCGACGAACAACGGAGTGCACTCGGCGAACTCCTTTTTGCCGAAACTACCACTCTTGGGATTCGCTCGTATCAAGTAGAGCGTCGAGCATTAGACCGGAAGATCGTGCGGGTGGAAACGCAGTATGGGCCAATCGATGTTAAAGTAGCTCAACTAAACGGCCAGGTACTAAAAGAGATGCCCGAATACGAGCAATGCCGGCAGGCGGCGCTGACGGCCGGAGTGCCATTAAGAGAAGTTGAAGAGGCGGCGCGGGCGGCGTTTGCTAAGACGCGAACTAAAGGTTGAATGTATGAAATACCGAAAGAAATAGATGACCACGAAGTTTTCTGACGAAAAAGAAACACAGCAACCGCCGCCGGTGGATCTTGACCTGATCGCCCAGGGCGTTCGCCTGGTGCTCGAGGGTCTTGGCGAGGACCCGGACCGGCCGGGCCTGCGTGGCACGCCTCGACGTGTGGCTGAAATGTATGCCGAATTGACTTCCGGAATGCGTGAAGATCCTAGTCAGCACGTTGTGCCACTACCGGGCGACAAGCATGACGAGATGGTGATCGTGAAAGACATCAGCATCGCGTCGATCTGTGAACACCATCTTGCGCCTTTCGTGGGAAAGTGCCACATCGCATACATTCCCAAGGAAGGTCGCATACTCGGAATCTCGAAACTGGCGCGCCTTGCGGAGGCCTTTTCTCGTCGCCTGCAACTCCAGGAGCGCTTAACAACCGACATTGCGAATAGTCTCTTCGAAGGCCTTAAGCCCATCGGTGTGATGGTGGTGATCGAAGCGTCACATACCTGCATGACGTTGCGAGGAGTAAGAAAAGCGGATGCGAAAACGGTTACTTCAGCAGTGTTGGGCGGCTTCCGCACTGATCCGAGAACGCGAGCGGAAGCAATGTCGCTGATTACGGGAAGGGAATAGAAGAAGGTTTTCCATATATCATTTTCCATTTCTCATTTGTCAATTGCCCACGGGCGACCTGCACCGTAATGTCACCGCAAGAGCAATGAGAAATGGAAAATGATATATGGAAAATTTCTGCCTGGCTGGTGCTTTCCATTTAACGTTTTCTATGAACACTTTTTACATAACCACGCCCATCTTCTACGCTAACAGTCTGCCTCATCTGGGCCATCTCTACGTGATGATTGTGAGCGACGCGATTGCGCGTCATAAACGCCAGCAGGGAATTGAAACCTATTTCCTGACCGGCACCGACGAGCACGGAATCAACATTGAACGCGCCGCGCGGAAAGCCGGCCGCACGCCGAAAGGACAAGCGGATCATGTCGTCAATTATTTCAAGCAGATGACCGCCGCATTCGGCCTCGACACTGAGCACGGTGGGTATGACATCTTCATGCGCACCAGCGAGCCCTTCCACTACGAAGGCGTAGGTGAGTTTTGGCGCCGTGCCGCTCGAGCAAAAACGCCGAAGGGCAATGATGCGATTTACAAGGGACATTACGAAGGCTGGTTTTGCGCGCCTTGTGCTGCTTACAAGACCGAAGACGAGTACGAGAAACCGAAGAATCCAGGTGAGCCACCCACTTGTCTGGTTCATGATACGCCGCTCGATCGCGTATCGGAGGACAGTTATTTTTTCAGGCTGTCTGATTATGGCGAGGCGCTATTGGATCTCTATGAATCGCGACCGGATTTTGTGCAGCCCGAAACAAGAAGAAATGAAGTAACAAGCTTCGTTCGAGGTGGACTGCAGGATCTTTCAGTGAGTCGCTTGCGAAGTTCTGTGAGCTGGGGTGTGCCGGTACCCGACGATCCTGAACACACGATGTACGTTTGGTTCGACGCTTTGACGAACTACATTACGGCAATCGGTTTTGGAAATGAGGAACGCGAACATGCCGTGGGCTTTGAAAAGTTTTGGCCCGCACTTCATCTGGTAGGGAAAGATATCCTGCGTTTTCATGCCGTGTATTGGCCCGCGTTTCTGATGGCTGCCGGGCTGGAACAACCTCGAGCGGTAATCGCTCATGGGATGTGGCTCGATCCGAATGGCCGCAAATTGTCCAAGACACTCGGGAATGTGATCGAATTGGATGTGCTCAATAAGCATTTCCCTATCGATGCTGTGCGTTATTTCTGTATGCGCGAAATGGTCTTCGGGCAGGATGGACGCTTTGGATATGAAGGTTTGATCGATCGGACGAACAGCGACCTGGCAAGTGGTTTGGGAAATTTATCCAGCCGCACGCTAACGATGATTTCGCGCTACAGTGACGGGCGTATCCCCTCCGGCGTGATTTCCGAGGATAAATTGCTGGCCGCGAAGCGCGCGGGATTCGACACAGACGAAACGACAATCTCAGGCTTTGTAGAAACGGCGAGAAATCAGTTTCTCCAACACTTCGAAGACTTTGCCTTCAGCAAGGCGCTGGAGGTTGCGTGGTCTGTTGTGGCACGCATGGACAAGATGATCAGCGACGCGAAGCCATGGGAGTTGGCGAAAGATGAAAATCAAAAGCAAACGCTGAATGCGGTGCTCTATCGCGCGGCCGAAGTGTTGCGCTGGTTATCTGTTCTGCTATATCCGGTGATGCCCGGCGCTACTGAGGACATTTGGAAACAACTTGGTATAAGCGGCTCACCAGCGCGGATTAATCCCCGAGATCTTAAGTGGGGGGAATTGTCAGACGGCACAAACATTGGCGAGGTCAAGCCGTTATTCCCCAGAATTGACAAGGTGAAAACGATGAAGGAAATCGACAGCGCAGAAGTCCAAAGTCCAAAATCCAATGTACAAGTTCCAGATTCCGGTATGCATGCAACTGAGGCCGACGCAGTTCCGAATGCGCCGAACCAGGCTGAAACTGTTCCAGCACCTGCGCAGCAACATGCAACTCAGGCTGAGGCTGTCGCAGGTGTTGCCAGCTACATAGACATTACTGAATTTACCAAGGTGGACTTGCGTGTGGGCCAGGTGTTGACTGCGGCGCGGATTCCGAAGTCAGATAAATTGCTGCTCTTGACGGTCGATGTAGGAGAAGAGAAGCCACGTACGATTCTCGCCGGCATCGCTGAGTACTATGAGCCGGAATCGATGGTCGGGCGAAAGATTGCGGTGGTATCAAACCTGAAGCCGCGCAAGATGCGTGGTCACGAGTCACAAGGGATGCTGCTGGCGGCGTCTGTCGGCGAAGGCGATCGCCCGGTGTTGGCTACATTCACCGAAGAAGTACCAAACGGCGCGAGGCTCAAGTAGTCTCAAATCCAACGTCAGAGGCGAGTAGTTCAGAGTTCAAGTTTTAGCTTGTTTCTTCAGGACGCAACCTGAAGGTTGAACTCTGAACCACTCGCCTCTGACGTTTGACGCGGCTCAGAAGACCATGTCGGGCGGCTCGCCGAACTTCTTCGCCAGGTTCGTCAGATACGTCGTCACCTGATACGTATGGCCGATCACGTACTTCGAAACAAACCGAAAGATCGGGTTTGAGACTTTTCCAACCTCAGTGATCTTCACGTTGCTTCCTTCAGATGTAGGAGTGATGTCGATCTCCCACCGGCCGCTAAACGGGCCCTCCTCCGCGATCTCACGAACCATCCGTGCAGGCGGCTTCGACTCCATGGTTGCGAGCTGTATTGTGTTGCCGTCCTTGTAATTTTCCTGCCAAACAGGTTTGCCGTTGCGTTCACCTACCGAGGTAACGCTGGCGACGTCGTCTCTCCATTTCGGTTCATTCGCGTGGTCGTTGATGACGTCCCATATCACTTGGGGTGATTGTTTTGTTTTCAAGGTCCGTGACGCGTGATGTTCTTCCGGCGTGAGGAAGCCAATCACCAGCACAGCCAGAATCGCGAACACCAACAGACCGACTATGACAAGCAGGGCCTTCTTCATAGGTCACCTCCACAAAGATGGTGAATGGTAAATCGTAAATTGTGAATGGTAAATGCCGCGCTGCACCCGAGAACTGTCGGTGTCCTGACATCAAGTTTGCGACGAAAAATGCGCGACCTAAGGCGGCACACCATGTGCTCCTCAGCGTCTTGGCGTTAGTCAACGCGATTAATCAAACACTCGATCGGCGAAACACTCAGGCATTTCGAATCACATGGTCGATTCGCCTCATCCCTTCAATGAAGAGACCGTGTAATAAAAACCACGTCTCGAAGTAATAAATACACCCGTCGTTACGCCGCCAGCATCGAGCGAAACCAGTTATCCCGTCAATCCTCACGACGAACCCTTCCGGGAGCTGAGAGAAATTCCAAACTCTTACGGAACGAAATCTAAAGAAGAAATGAGTGCGGCATGAATTCTTTGCAAAATAAACCCAAACTAATAGCACTGGCTGTAGTGTTGTTCGCCTTTGCTGTGCCTGCGTCCCTTGTCCCCAGCGCACTAGCAAAAGGGCTGGAAGCCAAAGACTCCAAAACGAAGGCTTCCGAGAAGGCGCGTCAAACAAAGTCCCAGAAAAACGCTCGGGAGCAACAGGTCTCAAAAGCTGGACAAGCGAGTAACCAAAGGGAAAGCAACGCATCGCGACGAGCGGATGGCACTCGGCGAGAGTTATCGGCGAAGGCATCGCCAAAGAACATCTCGAGGACGTCAACAAAGGGGCTCCCTCCTCGTAGCGACGACACCGCTACTAAGGCGCAGTCGGGTTCAAATAGGCTCGCGCGTGATTCCAGGGCCAATGCGGCGGCATCAAAACGCAGACAAGAAGAGTTACGCCGGGCTGAACTTCGTCGCGCTGAATCCGCGCGACTCGCAGCCATCGCTCGTGAGTGTTCTGCTGATGAATCGCTGCGTGATGACGTGCAGGCGCTGATTGCTAAGGACGATCTGACTGGAGAAGACCCGGAGATTCGCGGTATCGCTGTCAACGCATTAGGTAATCGTGCCGGTACGGTAGTCGTTATGGATCCTAAGACCGGCCGCGTCTATTCGATGGTTAATCAGGAGTGGGCCGTGCGCGAAGGCTTCAAGCCATGTTCCACTATCAAACTTGTGACGGGCCTGGCCGGCTTGAACGAGCAGGTCATCGACGCGGGCGACACAACTAAAATCTCCGACTCGAACAACATGAGTTTGACGCGCGCCCTAGCGTATTCCAAGAACGAGTATTTTCAACATGTGGGCGGCCAGGTTGGGTTTGAGAAGATGCTTTCTTATGCGCGGCAATTGGGCCTGGGCGAGAAAACAGGAATCAACGTTCGTAACGAATTTGCGGGGCGCATGCCAAACGCCAAGGCGCTTCCAGGTATCGCGCGCATGTCGTCGCACGGAGATGATTTTCAAGTGACCGCGTTGCAGCTGGCGACGTTAGTATCAGCGATGAGCAACGGCGGAAAGTTGGTAGCTCCCTATGTCGTTCGTTCTCGACAGGATGAACTGAAATTTCGAACGAAGGTTCGCCGTCAGATAAAGCTGGATTCCGAGGTCTGGCGAAACATGATCCCTGGAATGATTGGAGCGGTTAACTACGGATCCGGTAAAAAAGCGCAAGACCCGAGACAAACTGTTGCAGGTAAAACGGGCACATGCATCGAGCGCGGAGGTTGGGTCGGCCTTTTCACCTCCTATGCGCCTGTTTCAAACCCCAGGTTGACGGTGGTGGTCATCGCTCGCGGTGCCGATGCGCGTAACCATTTTCCGGCTGCGGTTGCAGGCCGTATCTATCGCGATCTGAGTGTACGTTTTGGGACACCTTCGAATTTGCAGGTTGCGACTACACGCAGATCATCTGTGCCCGTTAAATCGGAGGCCGACGACGAAGAGGGGTCGGAAGCGACTGCCCTCCGCCGCTTCTCGAATGAGGATCGTAACTTAATGGGGAATCGGACTCCGCTCGTGAGTTCCAAAAGCCCGACTGCAAATGCCAACGTCAAACCGGTCTTAATGCAGATTCCAAAACGAACGGAAAGCATCAAGCCGCAAACTGAAACGAACGATACACCAGCTTCCGGCGCCGATGGCCAAACTCGGCCGCGGCGGGTTTACAGTGAGTAAGCAACTCTACACGTCAAAAAAATGCCGCGATACGCATCGCGGCATTTTTGTTTATTAATGTGTTACGGCCGAGGCCGGACGTTATTCGCGTTGAAGTTAAGGCCGGCCGCCGAGAATACCGCCGAGGATGTCTCCAATGCCGCCGCCGTTGCTTCTGTAACCACCATTGCCCGCGTACTGGCGGTAACCCCGGTCGTAGCCGCGAACGAAGCCCTCACGAAATGTCTGCGACGAGGCGTTGCGCCAGTGGCGTGAGCGCTGCGGATCGTAACTCTGTCCACGCTGCCCATCGCTTGAACCAGTCTCTAAACCCTGCTGGTAACCACGGTTCAGTTCTGCCTGATTGCCATAGCCACTATTCCCATATCCGCCGTACCCGTCATTTCCGTAGCGACCGTTTCCGTAGCGACCGTTGCCGTAACCGGCATACTGGCGATAGCCCTGGTCATAACCACGGACGAAGCCTTCACGGAAGGCCTGTGAAGACGAGTTGTAGTAACGCGAGCGCTGCGGGCTGTAGCTCTGTCCGCGTTGCGCGTCGCTGGAACCCGTGTTGATGCCCTGCTGGTAGCCCCGGTTTATCTCATACTGGTAGGCGCTATTATAACCGCCATTGTTTCCGTAACCTCGATTCCGATAGACGCGGTTCCGGTTGTTCCAGTCGTCGTTGCGGCGATTGCGATTATCCCGGTCCCGATCGCTGCGATTGCGGTTCCGATCCCTGCGCGCTTCCTCAGCGCGACGCTGCCGGTATGCAGGATCATTCGCACCGTTAGCCAACTCCCAGTCACTCTGAGCATTAGCCGTAATACCAGTGGTCGAAACTATGCCCAAAACTACTGCAAACGCCAAAAGGGCGCCGCCAAGTGCCTTTTTCATTTTAATTTCCCCTCCATTTGCCGCAGAAGATGGCAACGGGCATGCCGCTTTGTTCGCAGGCATTTAATGGGATTTTTGAGTGAGTGCCGTTCCCATTTGGTGCAGCTTTCGAATAGCGATGGCGGATTTGGAATAGTAGGGTTTGTTTGGCAGAGTTAATCGTGACAAGCTGACGCATCGAGGCTTCTAACGAGCAGATTGACGTGGCAAACGGCATCGACGAGTGGACCTCCTGAATCTCATTCAATTATTTCGAATTTGGTTACCGGATGTATCTCCCATGCGGTTGCACGCCAGTTACCTGGCCTACCCGGGGCGATGTTTTCCGACTCACCGGCATGCGAAGTGTCGAAAAACAGCCAACCTTCAAAGCGAACCCTGCGGCCTAACAACTTGTCGTATAAAGACACCGCTGACCAATCCCAACCCTGAAGCTTCGCCCAATCTTCCATCCGTGGAGTAGTCTCCAGTACCAACTGTTCACTCGGGGGACTGTCTGGACGAAGGCCGACATGGATATGCGTATCGCGGCGACCTGGGACGTGACAATTCGTTAACTCCAGAGGGCCAGCGGCAACAGAGACGACGTAGCCCTCAACACGAGCGGCCCGCGAAGATGACCAACGCGACCGGTCTTCGCCGGGTCGAAGAAGACTTGCGAGCGTCACACTGTCGTCAAAGTCCTTTGGTTGTGGAGGAGTAGTTCGGTTCTTTAGACGGTGGAAGTCTCGCGTTTGCTGGGTCAGGGCCAAGCCCTCCGAGGGACAGTATCGCCTGCCCGCGACAAACGCGATCGCAATCAAAGCTGCGATCAGGATAGAAAACACCACGATGAGTCTTGAATGCTTCATGGAGTGCGGAATGGTAAATGTTGAATAGTAAATGGTAAATAGTAACGGCCTGTATGATTGCAGGAAGTGATTTGCATAGTTCGAAGTGAATCGAATGTTTATAGACTCGCACGCGCACATCGATGGACCGGAGTTTGACGCCGATCGCGCCCAGGTGATACAGCGAGCGCTTGATGCAGGCGTGTCAACGATATTGAACGTCGGCACAGGCGATCCGCATAGTGGCGCATTGGGACGCGCGGTGGAGCTGGGAGAGAAACATCCGGCCATCCACACGGCCATCGGCGTACATCCGCATGATGCGCGCCTTTACGATGAGCAGGCGGAAGAGAAAATCCTGGCGCTGATTGAGACCAGCTCCCGCGTAATCGCCTGGGGTGAAATCGGTCTTGATTTTCACTACGATAATTCTCCACGCGACGTGCAAATTGAAGTTTTCCGCCGGCAACTTCGATCAGCCCGCCGCGTAGGCTTGCCCGTGATTATTCACACGCGCGAAGCGGAGAACGAAACCATTGAGGTCCTCAAAACCGAATGGGACGGATCGAAACTTCAGGGCATTATGCATTGTTTCAGCGGCACGTCTCAGTTGGCACGTCAGGCGTTGGAGCTGGGTTTTCTGATTTCGTTTTCGGGGATTGTGACCTTCAAGAAAGCCGAGGAATTGAGAAGCATTGCTCGCGATGTGCCTTCAGATCGTTTGTTAATTGAGACCGATTGTCCTTATCTGACACCCGTGCCGTATCGCGGAAAGCGGAATGAGCCTGCCTTCGTGATTGAGGTCGCCCGATGTCTAGCTGATTTGAGGGGAATGGACCTGGAGGACATGGGCGGAATTACCAGCGCGAACTTTTGCAGGGTTTTTGGCCTGGAAGCAGCCGGCTGACCTTAGAGAACAGTTTCACATGCCTTCGCTTTGATGTTATTCTCGCTATAAGCAATCACCTGAACAATACAGACGCCAATGGCTCAACAGAATTCTTTTGACATAGTATCCGAAGTTGATCGAGCGGAAGTTAATAACGCGATCAATCAAACCATCAAGGAAGTGCGGCAGCGTTTCGACTTCAAAGGCAGTCAGGCAACCGTCGCCTTGGAAGTAAACGAGCTGGTCTTGAGTGCCGAAGACGAGACCAAGCTGCGGAATATGAACGACATCCTGCAGCAGAAGCTCGTGCGTCGCGGCGTGCCTTTAAAGGCTTTGAGTTACGGAAGCGTCGACCCTGCGGCAGGAGGAACGGTCAAACAGCGAGCGCAAATTCAACAAGGCATTCCGCAAGACAAGGCTAAGGAAGTCGTTAAGTTTATCAAGGACTCAAAGGCTAAGGTGCAGGCTTCGATTCAGGGGGACATCGTAAGAGTGTCAGGCAAAGACCGCGACACGCTGCAGGAAGTAATTGCAAATCTTAAGGGCAAGGATTTCGGCATACACATGCAGTTTTCAAACTACCGAAATAACTGAGTCGAAGAGTTCAGTCGTTAATGGATAGAATCTGAGCCGCCAAAAACTCATGCAAGCAACTGAACAAAGCGCACTACTGGAAGATGTAGGGCTGACCGCGAAACGCATCTTCAGTTTAATAGCGACAGATTTGGCCCAGGTTGAGGCTGAATTTGAGCGACAGGCGCGTTCAAATGTTCAGGTTATTTCCTATCTCGGCGACTACCTTCGCGAAT
>DASQKG010000501.1:0-27966 GCA_035630655.1 Pyrinomonadaceae bacterium | reverse complement strand
ACGCCGACCCCGACGCCGACCCCGACGCCGACCCCGACCCCGACGCCCTCCGCGCATTCGATCGCTGGACGAGTTTTTTTGGGGGGAAGTGGGCTGAGTGGCGTAACTCTTGTCTTAAGCGGCACTCAAAATTCAAGCGTGGTCAGCAACGCAGATGGTGATTATGCTTTTTCTGACTTGCCAACTGGGGGCAATTACACAATTTCTCCATCAAGGCCAAACTTTAGCTTCACGCCTACAAGTTTATCCTTCACGAACTTAACTGCTGATCACATCGCTGCGAACTTTAACGCGACAGCAACCGCCACACCGACGCCAACGCCAACGCCGACACCAACGCCGACGCCGACACAGTATTTTGTTACAGGCCAGGTGAAGGATAGCGGAAACAATCCGGTGAGCGGCGTGATGATAACCTTCGAGATCAATACGGCCGGGACGTTGTCCTCTACAATGACGACGACTGACGCGAACGGAAACTATTCATCCACCAATCTCGGCTGTCCAAACAGCGTGAAGGTGACGCCTTCGAAAACGGGCTACGCCTTTAATCCGCCGGGGATAATTCTTGTATCTACACAATGCCTGACTGGGACTGCGACAGCTGATTTTACAGCGACATTGCGACCAACAATATTCCTTGAAGAGGGAAGTGTGAACGAGTCCCTGGCGCTCGATTCGGTTACTTTGTTGCGTGGTCCCTTCCGGATTCTCACTGATTTCAACTTGAGCGGCGATCGTCATACGCGTGTGATCCTGTTTACTTCGAACCTTGGATTGAGTCAGCCCGATCCGTCGAAACTAACGGTGACAGCAGGTGGAACTCTGTTGCTCGTCGAAAACGTGGGAACGGTGACGGGAGTGCAAGGGCTGCTTGCTTCCTACGTCATTGTGCGTTTGCCTGACGGATTGGCCACGGGCAGCTTGCCGCTGATCGTTACCTTGAATGGCGCTGCAAGCACTAACTCGCCCACACTTGGCATTTCACCGTAAGCATCCAATAACTCGGCTTAAACAGCCCGACTGCCAGGAGGCTCTCAGCGAGAGTTGCATGGTTGACCGAAGGTTTTCGGGTAGGGATAGAAGTTCATAGATAAGAAGTTTGAAAGCGGCGCACCAGGCTGGCTAGGGTCGAAACCAGGAACTAACCTCGCATGCAAGAACTAATAGGCAAGCAACTCTGCGCAAGACTCTTTGCGCTTTTACTTTGTCTCGTTGTCGGCTCGCTTGCCTCCTCAACCGTTTTCGGGGCCAACGTGGTTATCCTCAACGGAGATACCGGTACCACCGGTTTCAACGACACTACGCCCGTTTCTCCTGTAGGCGGAAACTCAGGCACGACTTTGGGCCAGCAACGTTTGATTGCTCTTCAGCACGCGGCAAGCATCTGGGGCGCAACGTTAATCAGCGGACCGACCATCACCATCCGGGTAACATGGCAACCACTCACCTGCACGACGACCTCTGCCGCACTCGCCCAAGCAGGAAACAACAGCAACATTCATAGAGATTTCTCAGGCGCTATCCCAGGCTTCTGGTATGGAAATGCGCTCGCCAACGCCCTCAGCAACACTGATAGGAATGGGACAGCCCACGAGATTAACGCTCAATTCAATATAAACATCGGAACCACCGGTTGTTTTGACAGCGCGCATTGGTATTACGGGCTCGACACCAATCATGGATCCGGCGGCGTTAACCTCGTCACCGTGGCCCTGCACGAGTTTGGGCATGGACTTGGATTTCAAACCTTCACCAATTCCAGCAACGGCATCCAGATCAGCGGTACCCCAAGTATTTACGATAGATTTTTGATGAATAACAGCACTGGCAAGCTTTGGCCGGAGATGACCAATGCCGAACGTGCCGAATCAGCTGTAAATACGACTCACCTCGTTTGGAACGGCCCAAGGGTCCAGGCCGACGCAGCTTCGGTTCTTAAGACTCCGTTACTTAAAGTGAATTCACCACCTGCCATTGCAGGAAACTATGAGATAGGTACTGCTGATTTTGGCGCGCCGCTTTCGTCGCCGGGTGTAACCGCTAACGTTATCCAGGCTACCGATCCAGTAGAAGGACCGGGCAACACGTCTACAGACGGGTGTTCTCCTTTCAATAATGCCGGGGCTATTTCAGGGAAGATTGCTCTTATCGATCGCGGAATTTGCACCTTTGTTTCCAAGGTATTAAATGCCCAGAACGCCGGGGCAATAGGCGTGATTATCGTAAACAATGTGGACGCCGCCACTCCGCCTGGTCTGGGTGGTTCAGATCCCAGCATCACTATTCCAACTGTATCGATAACAAAACCCAACGGCGATCTGATCAAAGCTCAATTGGCCTCCGGTGTGAATGCTACGCTGGTACTTGACGGCTCAGTGCCTTCAGGCGTTGACTCCGCCGGACGAGTGCGAATGTTCAGCCCTGAACCTTTCGAGGGTGGCTCTTCAGTTTCGCACTGGGACACGACTTCATTTCCAAATCTGTTGATGGAGCCAAATATCAGTGGAGACCTTACCCACAGCGTTATGGCCCCGTTCGATCTGACCACTTCGTTATTTACTGATCTTGGCTGGCTAACAAACGTTTCCACTCCGCCGACGATACTGACTGAAGAGGGAACCAATCGTGCTGTGGCTTTAGAATCGGTCACTCAGTTACGTGGGCCATTCAGGGTTCAGGGGCTGCACAACTTCAGTGCGGATAGACACACGCGAGTGATGTTGTTTACTACAAACCTCGGCCTGGGCGCGGGCGACGATCTGTCAATTCTATCGGTGAATGTACAGGGCAATTTACTGCCAATTGAAAGTGTGGGAACGCTACCGGGAATAAATCAAGCGTCGTACATCGTGGTGAGGCTCGTCGATCAACTGCCGGCGGGAGGGTTGCCGGTGATCGTTACCCTGCGCGGAGTGCCGAGCAACACAGCGACGATCGAAATTGTTCCGTAGACAAATATGGACATTCAGCAACATGCGCATAGAGTACAACCTTCAGGTTGCCTCTTCGCGACGATGCGCGCGGGTTTTCCAGCGATTCGTTTAGAACGCGGACTTGTCCGCCACGCGCGGGCACAAGTGTCCTATCTAAACGCGTGCTAAACGCGTGAATTATTCTTACAGCTGAGCATAGAAAATAGGTGGACTTTTCTTGAAAGTTGGACGCAGTTATTCCTCCGCAAGCGTGAATTTCCAATCGACTGCTCGCTTTTTATTTGTTTCCGTAATTCTTTTGATTTGCGCAGGGCCACTCTTGGCCCAGTCGTCGAGCTCATCCGGAAAAGCGAAACCTCGATTACCTCGCGACGCAAGTGTGCGGCAACAGAAGCCAGTAACAAAAGGGGCGCTCAAACGCGCTGATAAAAAGAATAAGTCCAGGGAATTTGCCAAAGGCGAGGCTGATGACCCTGAGGGTCGCCATAACTGGTTTTGGTATCAACGCGTCTACCCGTTCAATGAGGTACCGTCTAACCTGCGAAGACTTGCCTGGGAGTCCATCCCACGACGCGAAAAGAAGGAAATAGATAAGTTTAGCGCGAACGCGCTTATTAACATCTGGTCGCCAATTGGCCCCTTGCCTACAACGTCTGCCTTCCCAAATAACGGCGGCCCTACGTCTGGACGAATAAACGCTATTGCCGTTTCGCCTTTGAATCCGCAAATCGTTTTAATCGGATCCGCAACCGGCGGCATATGGCGATCTTCCAACGGCGGAACCTCATTCGTGCCGGTCACAGACGCACATGTGGATTTGGCCGTGGGGAGCATCGCTTTCTCGACCGCGAATCCCGCTATTGTCTATGCGGGAATGGGCGACAACGACAACGGTTATTTTGGTTCGGGTGTGCTGCGTTCGACGGATGCGGGCTCCACCTGGACCAGGGTTAGTAACGCGACCCTGCCTGACAAAGGCCAGGCGATGAAGATCCTGATAGATCCGGCAAATCCGAACAAGGTCTTTCTCGCACAGATGAATTTTTTAGATGCTGCCAACAATATAAGTTTCGTTAGCGGCATTTACGTTTCGAATGATGGCGGTGTTAATTGGACGAGGACCCTTAACTGTTCGGTTCGCGACCTTGCTATTCATCCTGCCAACCCGCAGATCGTTTATGCCGGGGTTTCATTTCGCCCTAATGGGATTCCCGGTCTCTATAAATCCATCGATGGTGGTCAGACGTGGAATAATGTTTTCGCTTCACCATATGCAAGCTCACAGACAGCCACGCGGGATTTTCGGGTTGCCGTCACGCCGGCGAATCCTAATCGGGTCTACGTCTATTTTGGCACGCGCACTACAACCCCCTTTGAAGTGCGGCTGGAAATGAGTGACGACGCAGGAGCAACCTGGACCGACCGCGGCGTTATTAGCACCGAGAGTATCGACCCCGGCCAGTTCGGCTACAACACCTATCTGGTAGCAAGCCCAACGAACGCCGACACTGTCTATGTAGGAACTCGTGATCTCTTTAGAAGCACGGACAGCGGTGTGACGTTTACCGACCTTTCAAACTCATTTGCATCTCCATGGCCCAACGGTAGCTATCAACCTTTTTCGCAAAAGTTTCATGCCGACCAACAATCATTCGCCTTTGATCCCGAGAGCGGGAATACCTTCTATGTGGGCAACGATGGAGGATTGTGGAAGACGACAGACAACGGCTTCACCTTCACGTCGTTGAATACCTCACTTTCTCTAACTCAGTTTGTCAGTCTGGGGGTACATCCGACAGATGCCACTCGGTCTTATGGCGGCACGCAGGATAATGGAACGCAGCTACGCCTGTCGGGCGGTAATGGATGGCGAGAGTTTAGTTCGGGAGATGGTGGCAAGCTTGTGATTAATCCACTTAACCCCGCAATCGTTTTCACCAGTTATATAAATGGCGTTATGAACCGCTTTGTGAACAATGGGAGTTCGTTCAGCGGGCAGATATCAGCTGCCGATACTTTTTCAGAATCATTAACCGCTCCGCGAATAGCCTTTTATCCTCCGATTGCCGGCAACGGTGTCGATGGCAAAATTTATCTCGGCACGTGGCGCCTTTTCATATGTTCAGATTGCGACGACACAGCCAAGCGGTATAAAACGGCCAACTTGCCCACGTGGACCGCGCCCGGCGGAACCACGGATTTGACCAATGGCGGCACCGATGTTCTGAGCGCGATCGCTGTTGCTAAAAGCAACAACAGCGTTATCTACACCGGCTCGCGAGGCGGCCGGGCCATGGTGAGCGTGAACGCCGGAGTCGATTGGGCCAACATTACAAACGGATTGCCCACTCGATCGATAACCAGCATTACCGTGAGTCCGACCGATCCATCTCTGGTCTATTTGACCGTGTCCGGCTATGGAAGTGGTCACGTCTTCAGATCGATTAATGGAGGAAGTTCGTGGACAAACATTAGCAGCAATCTGCCGAACATTCCGGTTAGCGCATTTCTAATTGATCCTCTAACTGTTACAACATTCTATGTTGGTACCGACATCGGCGTATTTCGATCGACAGACAGCGGGGGAACGTGGTCGGCGTTTAATGAGGGTCTTCCGCCGGCGCCGGTGCTGGCGATCACCGCACAAGCTTCGGGTTTGATTCAAATCGGCACCTATGGCCGTGGCGCCTACGAAATGCAGACGGCCACAGCGACGCCGACGCCTCAGGAGTATTTTGTAAACGGTCAGGTTAAGGATAACGGGAACAACCCGCTCAGCGGTGTGGTGATAACTTTCCAGATGACTATGCAGGGACTCACGTTCTCTTCAATGGCGACAACTGATGCGAACGGAAACTATTCATCCACAAATCTGGGTTGTCCTGACAGCGTGAAGGTCACCCCTTCGAAAACGGGCTACACCTTTAGTCCGCCAGGATTAATTCTGGTATCCACTCAATGTCCGACCGGAACCGAGAAAGCTAATTTTACGGCGACATTGCAAACGCCGCCGACGATATTCGTTGAAGAGGGCGCCATGACTCGTGCCCTGGCGCTTGATTCGGTAACGCTGTTGCGTGGCCCATTTCGCATTCTCACGAATTTCAACTTCAGCGGAGATCGTCACACACGCGTAATTCTGTTTACTTCCAACCTGGGATTGAGCCAGCCCGATCCTTCGAAACTGATGGTGAGAGCAGGTGCAACTTCGTTGGTCGTCGAAAACGTCGGAACCGTGACCGGAGTTTCAGGCCTCGTCGGTTCCTACATCATTGTGCGTTTGCCTGACGGATTGCCATCGGGCGACTTGCCTCTGGTTGTCACCTTGAATGGCGTGGCCAGCAGCAACTCGCCCACACTGGGCATCCCACAGTAAGACCCACTAGCAGCGGTTAAAAAAGAGCGCAACTGCGGTTCCAGCCGTAGTCGCGCTTTTTAATGTCTTGAAGTATGCGTCGGCGACTAAGTTTTTAGTGCCGCGGTTTAAGCTTCGCGTGCGTTCTAAGATAGAATCCAGCAGATCGCCAGCACATTTACTACTTTGTCGGCCGAGCCTATTTAAAGAAGCGACCGTCTATGTTGGAAACCAGCGACCCCGAAATCAGCGCTGACCGGTGAATGCATGAAATTCGGGAAAGGGTTGCGAGAGAGCGGCGAGTTGCCGCCGAGAGTGACTTAGTGTTGGCCACCACCGTAGCGCAGAACGTCGATGCTGCATCCTCAGCGCACGTCGACCCTTCCATCTTAGCCTCCAACCAGAGTTTCAGCCTCGCCTCGGTGATCGATATCACGTCAACGACTTGCTGAGATATCACGGCGGATTTTGTTCGCAATGCGTACCGTGCACTTTTAAAACGAGGACCGGGAGCTCCGGCTCTGGCGAGTCCTTGCGAACCTGGCCAGTGGCCGCTTCAATAAGATCGATGTTTTAGCAAGCCTCCCCTTCTCGCCGGAAGGCAGGCACGCTGCAGTGAAGATAAAAGGCTTCGTGCAGATGGAATACTTCGGCTACATGAAGCGGGATCCGGATCAAGTTGGCAATGCCTTCTGGCTTGGGAAGCTGAATCAGTTTGGCAACTGGGTAGACGCACAGATGGTGCTGGCCTTCATCGCTTCACCGGAATATCGAGCGCGTTTTGGTCAGCCTTGATTCGTAACTCAGTGCTTTGCTTAGGTAACTTTTTCCGGCTTGGCGCCCGAAGTGAGCGTCAGGATCTCTTCAGACACTCTGCGGAGCGGGTCGTCCGTCGCGAGGGAGTCGGCCCATGCGCTGATGGATATTCCAACCCGTTCCGCCAACTTGTAAGCCAAAGCACACGGCCGAAATTGTTGGGCTTGAGTGGCCAGATTTAATAATGCTTCAACGTACTGCTCAACAGTGTGTTGCTCCACAAGCAGGCGGTAGCCCTGTTTGCCCATTTCCGCAAAGCGATCCGCGGCATCCAGAAATGCGCCAAGGTGTTCTTGAATATCCTGCTCTTCATGGTCAGGCCTCACGTGCGCCACAATCTCATCCGGTATGCTGCCATACCAACCAACGCGAGTAACGAGGGTTGGCAGCGAGTGCGCCCAGATGCGAAGTTGGCTGATCGACGCCTCGCCCACTGTCGGATAACGTAAGTTGATGGCTAGATCAGCGTTAGCCAGGGCTCGGTCCAGATCACTCTCCGAAACGAAACCACGCAAGATCACGTGTCGCCGCAAACCCAAAGATTGAATGCGTTGGCGTATGTGGGCGAGATCCCAAACCTCGCCGTATATGTCCAAAACAAATCTATCTTTGCGAGGAAACTGCGCCAGCGCATGTAGCAGCGCATCGAGCCGTCTGTTACGGTTTATGAAACCGAAAACAATCAATCGATAGGGGTGCCCAGGGGCGTGTAGCCGCGTGGACCGGCCGTTCGTTCGCGGCTGCAGCGTCGTAGAAAAGGGCAGAGGCGCATAAGCTACCAGCCAGCGGTTGGCCTGCTTCAATTCATCAAAGGCTTCCTTGGTGTGAACCAGCACCGCCAGGGAATTTTCTAGCGCCAATGCAGTCAATGGATAGCGCTCGATCAATTGAATAGAAGTAGCGCCCTTCTCAAGTGCCGCCGAAGCCTCGCGCAGGCCCTGCTCGCCGTAATGAGCCTCCATCTGTGCCAGGTACCCCTCAGTGTCTTGCCAATGATTTCTATACAAACTGTCAAAGAACTCGTGCAGCCGGAAGTCATGCAGGATCACAGCGCCCGGTTGACGACGAGCAACTTGCCAAATCGATCCATGAAAAAGATGATTGTTGCCTAGATTGTAGACATTCAAATCGGCCAGGTTGAGTTGTTCCCATGGTATTTGTTCGACCTGATAACTTCGCACCTCAGCATACTGCTCAATAGAGCGATCCCACTTGATTTGATCGGTCCACAAGGTTACCCGGGCTCGCTGCCTCAGAGACGGCAGCACGCTCTGAACAAAATCAGCTATACCGGTCTTGGCCGGTGGCAGTGGAGAAAACCAGTTTAGGTTCATGCGAGCAACTTCCTGACGACGTTTTCCCAGTTAATATCAAAACTATTATAGTGGCTTCTGCCTGCTTCACCCCAGATTCGGGCCTCCACTGGGTTTTCCCACAGCGTGTCTAATGCCGCGGCCAACGCTTTCGAGTTTGGCTCAGCGATGAGCCCGGTCTTCTCATTGATAACAAATTCCAAAGGTCCACCCGAATCGGTACAAGTAATCACCGGTTTTGCTGACAGCATGGCTTCGAGAGTTACGTAACCATAGTCTTCATCAGTTGGCGGATAGACCACTCCCAGCGAATGTGCGTAAAGCTGACGGATTTGTTCATCCGGTGCGTTTTCCAACCACTCCACGCGATTGCCTAAACTGAATTTGCGCGCGATTGTCTTGATCTCTTCCCTGTAAGACGGACGGTCAGGAGAGCCTGCAAAACGAACGCGGACGGGATTCCGAGTTTGACCGAGAGCTTCGAGTACCATTGCCTGACGTTTAGGAATGCAAAGTCTACTGGGAAAGAAGATGTAATCCTCAGCAGCCGCGCAATAGAAACTTTCGGCGTGGGGCGGCGGATGATAGAGAGGCGTAGAATCAATTCCACAGAATCTTTTCAGGCGATTAGCTACATTACGAGAGTTGGCAAAGATCGCTCTTGCCTGCGGTAGTAAGTTCCGGTCGGCCTGCTGAATGGCATCGCGAACCTGGGCGCCATTGGGATAGTAGATGAGATCACTCAACGGGTGGTCCCACAGCTCATACGCAGTGCGATGCTGGTGCAGAATCCAGAGAACCTTGTTCGGATGTGAAATCAGATATGCGGGAAACTTTAGACCTATCAACATATCCACGGGTGTTCCCGCAGTTGCCGTCAAGTCCAACAGCCGACAAGCTAACATGTGATCGAGGATTTGTTCAGGAGGATACCATTTGAACGGAATAGCCACGATCTCCGTCTCATGACCGCCTGCCCGCAGGGCATCTCTTAAACCCTCCGCATGAATTTCTGCGCCTCCACGTATAAACGGTACCTGAACCGTAGCAATCAGGATCCTCATTCCAGAACCTTCCAGCCCGTGATCGCGTAGTCCATTGGCCCATAAAACAGTTCGTTGAAACGCGCCGTCAAATCATCGTCACCTGGTATCCTGGCGCCAGCCCAGTCGTGAAGATATATTACTTCAATTCGATGCAGGCCTCGTGACTCGAGCAGAAACTTCATGAGTAAACTGGGCAGAGGATTACGATGTGTCGGATCAAAATAAAAATAGTTGCTGCCAACCAGAACGTTGTCTGGGTTTGGCGTCTCAAAAATAACCACTCCACCCGGTTGAAGAGTTCTAACTACCTCATCAAGCAAGTTCATTAGGTCGTCGATTCGGAGATGTTCGATAATATGAAAGCCCGTGATCGAACTAAGGCTGTTGTCAGGAACCGCACGCAAATACTCCAGAGCATCACTCTCAATTACGTCAAGGCCTCGCTGACGACAACGATCGAGCAGCACCCGGTTAGTATCGACGCCTAACGCCCTATAGCCTTCCTCTTTAAGCAATTCCAGCCATTCGCCTCGGCCGCAGCCAAGGTCAACGATGGTGGTATCACCGGTTGTCACCAGCGACTTGATGTGCGGTAAATATCCAGCAAGGCGCTTCTTAATCTCGCTTTGGCTGCCACGGAAATTATCTTCGAGCTCAGCATAGTGGCTATCGAGTTGATGACGCTCTTCGGCAGCAAGGGCCTTTAGTTGCGTGTGATCGAATGGGGCGGGCAATCGGTTTCGCGCTTCTTCCAGGATCAGCGACATACGATTTCTTTGCAAAGTCAGATCGGTGCGAATGCGCTGGAGTCGTTCGTAAACTTTCTCAGTCTCCGCCTGGCTTGTGTTGTTGGAAGATTCAAGTTTGTCAATAACTCTTCTAATATCGCTGGTTGAAGATTCCACACTCGCAATCTTTTCCTGCATCGTAGACTCAAGTTCATCGAGCCTAGCGCGATTCTCATTGGCGGAGGAAACGATTGCCAGGCCGAACTTATCATTTAGCCGCCGGCTCTCTTTTTGGGCCTTGGCCAGCTCGTCGATAAACAATCCCCTAAGCTCATCTGTATGCGTTCGAAGTTCATCGACTTGTTCTCCGACCTCCTGACGTAGCGCGGCCAGAACTTGTTGCTGCTCGACCAGAAGCTGCGTCAAATGTTCATGATGAACGGCCTGTGAATCAGACTTTTTCAACAGAACTTCATAACGATCGGCCTGGAAATTGGATCTGTTCAATAAATCCCTCACGCCCGTGGATAACGTGGAAAGGGATTGCGCCAGGGCCGTATTCACGACATCGATATGCTCAGCGATTTCCCTTGCGTGGTCCGCAATCCTCCGATTTTGTGCAAATGCATAAGCCTCATGTTGTCGCACGCGGGCAATCAGAACAGGCAGGCGCAGTAAACCGATCCCGAGCCGTAGTGGGTAACCGAAAATGGGCCAGCGGCTTATACGACGTAAGAATGTTCGCGATGCCAATCCTTCAATGCGGACCTTCGCGCGCCGGCCTTCCGGTGAAGAGCGCAGGATAGTGAGCAGGTCAACTTTATCGAGATGGCCCTCACGCAACTGCTCGAGATAATATTCATATCCAAAACGATCCGGCTCGCGCTTCAGGACAGCCCGATAGGCGGCAGCGAGGAAATCAGCATCATGAAACTTCAATAAGTCATTAACATGATATTGATTGTTTGAATTGGGCTCAAAGACGAATGCGCGGCGGGACTTTGGAGATCTTGCCAGGTCGTTCAGATGCGCAAAAGTGAGGTCAGTGGACACGGGCGCCACGCCCGTGAAATTATCCTCGTCTGAAATTCCCGGGCTGGCAACAGATGACGTCCCCTTCGTCGCAGATGCATGGGTGTTGGGAATTTGGTTTTTGAGGAGTTGGCGCGCCATGGCTTTGCGAACTTCCGATGTTAGTTCGCTGGTATTGATTTCCGGGTGATCTACCTTGTCCATGTTATTTCACCCGTTTGTTGTTATCTCAGTTTCTGATTGGTGATGCATGCGCATAGGTCTCGACGGCATTCCCTTGGCCGGCTTCAAATCGGGAGTAGGGCATTATACTTTTGAGGTGGCACGCGCCCTTGCGTTAATCGCGTCGGCGGACGACTTTCAAATGATCTCCCCGTTTCCGTATTTGACTTCCCCCAACGGCTCGATTGATAAGCAGGTCGCGCCTCCAAACCTCAAGGCTGTCCAAGCCGACGTTAGGGGACTGAACAAACGTTGGTGGACCATCGGACTGCCATCATATATTCGGCGAAATCCGCTCGCCCTGTTTCATGGTACGAACTACGATGTGCCGCTCCTCGTTAGATGTCCGACAGTGTTAACAGTTCACGACCTTGCTTCACAGATTCACCCGGAAACATTCGAAACTCGATCGGTTCGTCGTGCGCGCTATAGATTACCAATAATGGTGCGTCGGGCAACAATGATTATCACGCCGACGTCCGCTGTTCGGGCCGAGGTATGTGAACGACTCCATGTCAATCCGAAAAACGTAGTAGCGATTCATCACGCTCCACGTCCTTGTTTCAGACCACTACCGCCGAATGAAACGATCTTAACCAGAAAACGCCTCGCCATTGATGATGATTTTCTGCTGTTTGTAGGCACTATTGAGCCCCGGAAGAATTTGATTACATTAATACGGGCGTTTGAAAACGTGCTGAGAGAAACCAAACTGCGCCCGCAACTGGTCGTCGCCGGCCAGCAGGGCTGGCTAACAGATGAATTATTCGACTATGTGAAGAACCGCGATTTCGGCGACCGCATACGCTGGACCGGTTATGTTTCTGATGACGACTTATGCTCGCTATATTCATCATGCCGCGCACTAATCTACCCTTCGATCTATGAAGGGTTCGGTTTGCCACCATTGGAAGCGATGGCATGTGGTGCTCCTGTCATTAGCAGTCGCATCCCAAGCATCATGGAAGTAGTTGGCTCTGCCGCGCGCCTTATTTCACCGGTAAACATCGATGAGCTGAGCCAGAGCATAATCGAGTTGTGGCAAAACCCGGAGGAGCGACGGCGTTTGTCGGAAGCTGGACAAACGCGGGCTGCGGAGTTTTCCTGGGAACGCACTGCGCGCCTGACGCGGCGTGTGTACGATGAGGCCCTCCGCAGACGAAGTCGCGATGCGCCTGCGGCGGCGCGCTAACGACCTAAGCTAAAAGGCCAACCGATTAGGGTTGGCCTTTTGTAATAAGCTGTTGTTCTGCAAATCAGAATCGCTCGCGATATTCAGGAGCCAGAGTGAAGGCCAGCACCATTTGAGCGTCTACCCAGTTACCAAACTGTTTGAGCTTGCCCAGCCAATGTTCGTAGCCCGCTTGATCCGGGTTACGCCTTAGATAGCCGATGTACTGCATGAAAACAAAGGCCTCGTCAAACTCTTTGTCGTAATACGCCTTGCCGTACGAGGTGTCGTAGCGCAGAGCTCCATCCGTGACAGTGGTCGTTCCATCCACGACTTTAAACACTACGCTCGATCTCGCACTGGCTCCACCGTTGTTGAGCTCAGTAATCAACGCTTGTCGGTCTGCAGCTGCCGGTACTATTCCGGTGGTCTCAAAGAGTTTGTCGACAAACTGGGTATTGTTTAGCGGATCGTAAATCGCCTTAAACGCCGCTGTGCTTACAAATCGATCAACGAAGGCGCGCTTGTTGGTATTGATTACATTCGGATCAAGTTTATCGTTAACAACAATGCCCTGCGCGACTTGACTCATATCTGCGATATAGTCGGTATATAACGGTCTACAGTGTGCCGGCAAATTTTGAGGCACGCCGGGACATTGTGCGTTCGTTTGTTTTCCTAAGGTGCCCCAATAAACGCGCAACACGAATGATCCCGTATTCTGGAATTCCGGTGACAGGAAGAAGGCAGCGGACGTGTTGGAGCGCTTTCGTTCAGTACACAACGCCAGCGATTCACCCGCCTGACGCTTTGCAGGATCGCTGCATTCCGTAATTTCACCAGTCCAATGAGTCAGACCCGGTGCGTCAGGAAAGCGACGCAGGAAGTCGATGTAATGCTGCTGGGCGAAGAAGTCTGCATCGTCAATCGTAATCGGCGTAGTCGTACCAGGACGAAACCGCAACGGTTTTACCTTGATAGTGCCGTAAAAGAGCTCAGATGGCAGACCCGGGGTCTCAGTAACGATTTTCAGCGTCGGCGGCGTTTGCCCGAGCGAACCGATGGCCGCTATTGCGGTTATTACGACGACAATCAGTAACTTTTTCATTTGTTGCGAACTCCTCGAAGCGAAAAATGTAGTGGGAATGAAGTATTGCCAGGGAGCCTTAATTAAAGGATTAAGTGCTCTCCTAAATACTGGTTATGAGTATAAATTTGCGCCAAATCCTTGTCAATGAGAAGGAATTGAGGTTCGGGATACTAGCTTCACTATACCGACGCCGATTTGATGCGGTTGCCTCCAAAAGTGGTTGGCCATGAAAACCCTCCAATTCTTCGCATCGAAATCAATTACCCAAATTTAATTACTACTTCTCCTGGAAAGTGAAGTTTTCAACCCTAAAGACAATGTCGCGAGGGTCCTGAGGGGCGTCGACTCTCCTGGCGTTGCTAACAAATTTGATGACGTGATTGCCCGGCGGTAGAGAGATTATCTTGGAGTAAGGCTTGGGTTCGGCGTTAATGCGCAACTTTTCCGAGATTAACGGGCTGCTAATCACGAGATCTGAATACTCCTGATGTCCCGAAGCGAATGACATCTGAAACACAACTGTTCGCGTGTGCTTAGACCTGTTATCGATATGCAGTTCCCCTTCTGATGAACACCAGCGCCAATTCTTATCTTGCCCTGCTTCGAGCCCTGAGAAACCGCCGTGCCAGGTAAGGCTCAAAGGATGCAAAGTAAGGTCTTGCTTTAACTGCCAATCTTGTTCGGTGAAACCCTCTTTTAATCGCTTATTGAATTGGGTGGTATCAAAGAAGGCTAACCTACCATTGCCACTAATCAGGGGTTTAGTTCCAACTGCCGTCGAGATTTCGGATTCGACTTGAGCTCCTGAGTCGGCATAGCCATACCGATCGACATAGATTCCATTGAAACCCGCAAGTGACAGGTGCTGGATAAACTCGCCGACGGGCAATGAGCTCACATGTTTCTGCCAGAAATCGGCTTGCCGCTCTTTCATCGCTCCATAACTCCAACGCAAATTCTTTGAATGAAGGTATCCTCTGAAATGGTCGTAGTCCTTCATCTTTATTACGTTCGGATGCTCTGGAAATGGAACATAAGGCAACTGAAAGATCATAGAACCCGGTGGAAGCGATACTTCAATGCCGGAGACAAATGCCGCATCAGTGCCATATTCGGCTTTTATGCCTTGATAGTCGGGAACGTAATACTCGCTGGTCTGATCAAGAATGGCGACAACTAGCACAAAACCAAGTGAGATATAGAACACAGCCTTTGCGACCGGCGTATTCACTCTTTTTCGATAGAAGCCTTCGAGCAGGAGTGCCAGTGCAAACAGGGAAAGGAATCCAACGAAAATGCTAATTCGGTAGTATGTCCTAATACTTGCCGATATCAACAGTGCGAAGATCGATCCCAACCCGCCGATAGTTGCCAGCAGCAACGCTGAGAGGTTCAATAAACTTAAATGATCCAATAGGACGTGAGTGCCATCAGGCTTGGTTCGTGAGGCGATCGGTTGGTTGTAAAAGAACCAGCCAAGCAGAATTAAAAACCCGATACTCCCGGCAGCCCCGAGTGAGGCGGAATCATTTTCCGTGATCATCGGCCTTTCGTTGTACTTCTGTTTGAGTTCAGCTAATAACCCAACCCTATGTCCGCTGATGGGCAATATCAGTTGCGCGATTCTCAATCCGAAGTGGTCGGCTTCCGCTGGCCCTCGCTTTGTGATGCCGGTGTTACCGTTATTGTAAATGTAGGCGATGCTGGGCGAAAGATTTATTAAAACCACTGTGAAGATGATACCCACCAGAGATAACGATACCAGAAGGTGACGAAGGTTTTTCCAATAGATGGATGCCCAAATTCCAGCAACGACCAGAAAGAAGCATGAAAAGAAGGGATAGTAAACGCCGCAACACGCGATCGACACGCAGATGATGACGCAAAACGCGGCTTTGGCATTATGAATATGCCAGCCCTTATTTTCAGCGCGGCCGAGCAATTCGCCGGAGGCAATCCAGATTGCCACCATGATCACAAGCGGCAAGAGGTAATAAGCCGATAGGAAGAGATGACCTTCATTCCTGAGGAAATGGTATGGGATAAAGGTGTATAGCAGACTCGCAAACAGCGAAACGGCATACGAAAGATTAAACCTGCGGAAAACGTAGAGCGAGGTTAAAGTGGTTAAGGGAAAAGTAAGTAAGTAGAAAACGTTTAAGACCCAGGCATGCTCGGGGCGAAGAAGTGACAAACCCTTGATGATTAGGAATTGCAGATTGTCCACAGATGGAAAGTCGTAGAGCTCCTGGCCCGTCGGCATTCCGACAAAGTTGTTTTGCCAGTACCATCCATTCTCAATCATGCCTTTGATAAACACGGCATGTTGAATTCCATCCCCAACATAGTTGAAAGGCACAGTCAGGTCCGCTTGCCAAAGCTTCATTAACGTGATCAGGATCAGTATGGAAATGACAGCTGCTCCAGAATAAAGACTGAGCGAGCGAAGACGCTCACTGGAGACAACGCCCCGAAGCTGGAGTGGCAGTACCTGGCCGGGTTTGCTGATATTTATCCTTTCAAATCAACATGCAGAGGACTTGAAACGGTTTTGCGATTTTGAATCAATAATTGATTTCAATATTACAGACTGCGATTGAAAGTGCCCGGTCGTCACTGCTCACCCGGTCGTAGGTGCAGGGCTCCCACGTGCGGTCCGCGCGAATCTCAAGTTCATAGCTCGTCACAACACCGGCCGGAATCCATCCGCTGGGAAGGTCTATCTTCAGTTCCAGCCAGCCGTATTTAAACAGGGAAAAAGCGCAGATTGGCAGTCCGTTAAGGATAAATTGCAGTTCGAGTGGCTGGGATTCAAGGTCTGGAATGTGTGTGGTTAAATCGAGTGTTACCTTCGAGAGTGATGGAGCGTCAAACCGGATCACTGATCTTGCGCTCATCCAACGGGCCACAGGTGGCAGATAGTTCGCTGCATACCAACCGGCATCGAAGGCTGCGGCAGAACCGTAGTCAAGGCAAACACTGTCCGATTGTGCCGTATCTTTAGTCATCCGTAACAGCTCCCGGCGATCGCGATGAGCATTGTAGAAAGGGCCAAGTGGTTCGTCTGACGCTTTCAAGAGCATATAAAGGCCGCTTTTGGGCAACCTGATTCCAAGATCCGAGATCTTTGCGAATACGTAACCCATCGCCATATCAAATGCGCGACGCTCCGCAAAAGAAAGACCCCGTAAGTAATCGACAAAATCTCGTTCAAAAGTAACGCCATAATCATCGGCCTGTTTCAGAAACTCCTGACTGCTTAAACACACGCTATAGCGTGGCTCGGATTGCACATGGTTGAAAAGAGATCGAAAGCGTGATGTGTGTTCATCTTCTTCCTCCAGACCAATATGTCCATCAATGGCGATAAAATGGCGCAGCTTCTCATCATTCATCGTCTCGTAGTCCTGATGAATGTCACGATCAAGACACTCGATACCGTGCATCGTTACGCCTCCGGGCCGTAACACGCGTTTGGCTTCAGCTAATACGCGGTCTTTATCTTCACAGGGGATATGGCCCATGACGTCGAGGCTGATAACATAGTCAAAGGACGAATCTGCGAAAGGCAATGCGGTGAGCTTTGCCACGCATCCTGCATCGTAGCCGTTTCGGAGTGAGGAAACTACGAGTGGTGATGAGAGATCCACGCCCACGACCGTAATGTCTTTTCGCTTAAGCAGCGCGAGCATTCCTTCGCCACAGCCCAGGTCGAGCACACGCGAACCACTACATACATTGTCGTAGACCCACATGGTCCTTGCATACTGTATGTTAAAGCGATTGATGCTATCGAAATAGCGAGCATCAAGAACTCCACCGGTAAAGAATCGGTCGCGGTAGAACCCCGCGATATCCTCGATGCCGGCGACCTCGTATAAATTAGACATTCTGAAGATACTAATTCACGCTTCGGGCGCAGTTGTATTTGCTGGAAGAATGCTACACCGGGTCCCGGTTTTCACCAGAATCGCGGTCCATTGTCCTGGTGTCACGTTGCAGGGCGTCATCCAGGCGACCAGCCACCTCATCCAGTCGCAACTGCAGGCTTCGCTTCGATCGGTCCGCGACTATTCCAACCTCGCTAATTTCCAGCGCCAACTGCTTCAAACACACGCGCTGCTCGTTTAGTAGGAGGTCGATACCTTTCTGTTGTTCGCGGCGGACTTCCCCAAGCTTCTCTTCGAGCAGCGAGTCGAATCGATTCTGCAAGCATGCCTGAGCTGATTCCAAATCGACTATCCGCGCTTCAAGCTTGGCGTTAGACGCAAAAGTTGAATCAAGTTGAAGTTTCAGGTTAGCCAAACGTCGTTCGGTTATTGCGAGCATAGACAAGATGTCGGTAAGGGAAGCATTGACCGCGGAATTAAAATTTATCTGTTCCAAGGTGTACCAGTGAGTGGCGCGCTTCAACTGACGCTTGAGCCACAGCTCGATCCGGGAAAGTAGACCCCTTCGATAAGTTGTGACAGGCGGCAACTGATCGTAGCTGCGCTGCGTAATGGTCAGGCTCGTTTGTATTCTCGCAGCATATTTGGAGGTCATACCGTGTGCGAAAAATGAAGCATCGCACTCCTTAGAAGGAGCTTCACCCGCCCATTCCCGAATCCTGCGCATAAGATCCTCAACTTTGAGATTAGCCATGGGGTGCGCTTGCTGCTTCTCTGAACCGCGCCGCTGCTGTAGATCCCAGCGCGTGTATCGTCGCGCTGGCGTTAAGGTTTATCAATCCTTCTATCAGAACTGGGCTGGTGACTCGGAAGAACAATGCACCATCCAACCAATCGTAACCAATTCCTTCGTCAAAAATTGAGCTGCTATGGGCGGCACAAGAAATAGAATATGAATCTGTGCCCAACCAGCATTCAAATGCGAACGTCACTTCAACTAAATGGCCCGCCGGGACCGTGCCGGGGTGGAGTTGCTGTTGCTCCGTATTGGTGCCATAGACCTGGACGCCGTGACGGTTGCGTATCAAGAATCCAAAGACAGGGTTATTGATCTCTATGTGAAAGAGTACGCGCATGCGCAAAGAAACCGGTAAACCTGTTTCGACGATTTCAACGCGGCATTGCGCCGCGTCCAGCAATTCGAGGCTTACGACTTCGGCGCTCCCATCCCCATGGCGATATGTATAGGATAAGGGAGGGTATTTTGCCAGCTCACTTGGTAAAGTTTCCGCCGAATTGTTCCGAGCCTCAGTTCGCGCTTCAAATGCGTCCTCGCGTTCCATGATTAATTTTTGATAACGGTTCAGGACGTCAACAGGTTTGCCGTCAGCTACGAGCCGCCCGCCATTTAAGAGTAGCGCCCGGGAAGAAAGGTAACGAATGGCGGCTGGATCATGCGACACAAAAAAGATGGTAACACCATTTTCTTGCATCTCCTTGAGCCGTCGCATGCACCGATGCTGGAAGACGGCGTCACCTACAGCCAACGCCTCATCCACAATAAGTATCCGAGGGTCGGCGCTTATGGCTACGGAGAAGGCAAGCCGCACATACATCCCGCTTGAATATGTCTTAACAGGTTGGTTAATGAAGGGGCCTATCTCCGCAAACTGTTCAATCTCGGGCAGCAATGCTTCCGTTTCCCGGCGAGAGAACCCCATCATCGCTGCGTTCATGAAGATGTTCTCAACCCCTGTGAACTCACTATTAAATCCGGATCCCAGTTCAAGCAAAGCCGCGATACGCCCTTCATGCCAAACGGTGCCGTGAGTTGGCTCCAGTGTGCCCGTGATTATTTGGAGTAGCGTGGATTTGCCGCTGCCGTTAGGCCCGATAATCCCTGTGGTCGTGCCCGCTTCAATCTCGAAACTGATGTCGTGCAACGCCCAGAACTCGCGATGCCGCTTCAAGTGGCCGCGGGTCAACATCTCCTTTAGACGGTCGTTTGGCCGCTCGTAAATACGGTATAGCTTGGAAACATGCTCGACTTGGAGTGCTTTGGCCATGTGCGCAAAACGATAACTGTTCCGGGCGAAGTGGTAAAGCCAGGCGCGTCACGCAGCAGAATGGTACAGATCGCACCCCTGCTTGCGGTTGCAATGATCTCTGCGTAAAATAACGGTTCTTTTAGCGTCGGGTGTCTTTAGACAATCTTTTCGCCTGCGCATGCTGCTGCTCGCTCCCCGGGGGCATCTAATCTGCTCGTATCTGCGTCTTTATTTCGGAGGATTTTGTGAAGCGAGTTCTCAGTTATCAGTGCGCCTTAGCCGCGCTTATGCTCGTCTTGGGCGCATTTTCCTATGCGAGCGGGCAAACGCCGAGCGCCACCCCCGATTCTTTCCTCACTCAAATTACGTCGAGTGGCGGTGGCGGCGCGTTTAATTCCTTCAGATCTTCCGCAACCGACATCTCGGGCAACGGTCGCTTCGTAGTGTTTGAGTCAAATGGAGATGTTGCTACTCAAAACCGCAACAACGCTGACGGTAATCGCGAAATCTTCCTGTTGGACTACGCGCAGCGAAGAATTTTTCAATTAACCAATACTAAGAACGTCCTGAACCCGCCAGCAAGCCCGACTCCTACACCAACGCCGACGCCGACACCCAGTCCCGCTCCCAGCCCGACTCCGACTCCTGGGCCAACTCCAGCGGACACAAGTTTGGTAGAGATTGAGATCAGCAACAATCAGCCACAGATCAGTTTTGAACCGGTACTGGTAGGTGGTCAACGGCTTTATCAAATTGTTTTTAGTTCTAACGCACCTAACCCGGCCAACTTTGATGGCGCCGGCAGCGCCGCACTGAGCGGGGATGCCAACCAGGAGATATGGGTTTATCTCGTACCTGCAGTCACTGACCTGTCTCTTACCAGTGGTGACGAAGTACCGTTCCTCGATTTGTCGACAGGAGCATTTCGGCGAATCACAAATACTACAGCGAGCCGCGCTCCAACCGCTGGATCGTTCGGCGTGGCGCCTTTCGTCGCTGACGATAACCGCGAAGCCGTGATTAGCGATAATGGTCAAATTATTGCCTTCATTTCAACCCGTAGCCTGGTTGGTTCAGGAAACACGGACGGGAACCCAGAGGTCTTCCTGGCTTCGCGCACAGCCAATGATTGGAGCACGTTCGCTTTCGTACAAGGGACCACCACGCAAGACGCTGTTCAAGGAATTGGTCGCGTCTTCCAATCGGCTCCTTCACTTTCTGGCAATGGATCCGTGGTCGCGTTTCTCTCCAGTGCAAATCTGACTGGAAATAATGCCGACGGAAATGGTCGCGGAAACGCAGAGGTGCATGTAGCGAATTTTTCCGGCGCAGCACTCACTAACATCCGGCAAGTCACCAGAACTAAACCTGATGCAACGGAGACGCCTGTAAACATCTTGAGCCCAGGGCGCCGTTTGAGTCGAGATGGCGCACTCATCACTCTCGAGTCGCTAGCCGACGATCCTAAAGCCAACACCACGACCAACAAAACGGCTCGCGGCATTTTTGTTTACAATATTTCCGCCGACACGTTTGCGTTGGCAGTGCCGCGCTCTACTGAGAGTGAGTTTGGATTCGTGCATTTCCCGACTTTCACAGATTACGACGGGTCGCTGGCGCCGCAGAGGCTGGTATTTGTTTCCGCGCTAAACTTCAAGGCCGATGGCTCGTTTCCGGCCGCTGATCAGACCGACACAGGTCTGAATCCTACGAACCAACCGCAGATCTTCTCTGCGCCGATCCCAGCATCTGCGACGGGCCCTTATATGCGCTTGACGAAGAACCCCGTGGGTTCCTTTTTGGAAATACGACCTCTGGCCAGCCAAACGCAGACCCGAATTTCGTTCAGTTTAGGCGGGACTGAGTTGGGCACCGGTAATCCGGATTTGTCCACCGAAGTGTTTTATTTGTTAACTCCGGCGGCTTCCTCTCAGTCGGCCGCAGTGCTTTCGTTTTTCACTGGCGCCAGTAATTTCCCGGTGGCGACCGCAACTCCGTCTCCGAGCCCTTCGCCAACACCGACACCGACGCCGACGCCAACGCCTACTCCGGGCACGATTGCTTTCGGTCTCGCAGCGGGTGAGCTAAGCATCGTCAGATCCACTGTCGCTCTTGCACCTGGTGACAAGTTAGCTGTTGGAGGTTCAGAGACAGATCGCAGTCCGATACTTCCGATTGAACTTCTCGGAGTCTCGGTTTCCGTGAACGGAGCAGCAGCCGGACTCTATTTTGTCGGTGATTCACCTGATGAGGGTATTAATTTTGTAATGCCGGCCGGTTTGCCCGCCGGTGTTGCGACTGTGGTCATCAACAACAATGGAACCGTCTACCGCGGATTAGTTCAGGTCGTTCCGGCGCAACCTGACATCTTTACGTCGACCAATGATGCGCTTGGCATCGCCATGGTTTGCAATGTGACCAATGCAACGGTCCCCGGGTGTGTGACTGGACCTTTCTCGCTGACGTCACCTGACAGCACAGGTACGCTGGTGCCAACGGTGCTGGAAATTTATTTGACCGGTGTTCGTAACGTGGGCGCCACCGAAGCGAAAGTGACCATCGGCACTACCGATATCACCCCAACCTCGGTTCGGCCCAATACGAACATGTTTGGGTTTGATTTGATAAGAATCACGCTGCCCGCAACATTGACACCTGGGACTTATCCGCTGGTTGTCAGCGTCACGAGGGGTGGTGGAACGTTCCAAAGCAGGGGCACGGCGACGGCTCCCACGATAACCATCGCTCCGTAGCTCAAGGTTGAAATCTTCAATTCGACAAAACCTGCACGCATACGTGCGGGTTTTGTTGTTAAAGAACCCGGCGCGGTGACCGGTGTTTAGGTACAACCTTCGGTTGCTGTTGCGTGAGAAGCAACCTTAAGGTTGGACTCTGAACACCTGTTGTTCGCTCGGTTCTGTGATCCGCCCCCCGCGGCTATCCCAACAACCGCCAAAAAATGCTACTATCCGGTCACATTAAGGGCGTCCGTTCGCCCTCCCCGTTCGCTTTCGTACATCGAATTCTTCCTGAAGTTGCTAGTCGGTTCCATGCGACGTTTGAACCCGATTCTGGCGTTTGTGGCTGTAGTCGCCTTCGGTGTGCCCAGTCAACCGGCAGCTCTGGAACCGCCCACGCCGCAACGGCCCATCAGATGGCCAACCCGCGTCGTAAAGATCGCCATTTCAAATTCACTAACTGCCTCGTCAACTAGCATCGCTGCTGGAAGCGACGTAGCAGGGGCGCTGCAACGAGCACTTGATAATTGGTCCGTCGCTTCCGGAGTAAAGTTTCTGCTGGTGACGTCTGCGGGTGATTCAATTAGTCCTGCCGGCGCGGGTGACGGCGTCAATCTCATCACGGTTGCGTCCACTTCGGAGAACCTGGGCATCTTCGCAGGTGGAAATAATGCGGCCCGCACACGCGTCCATTACGATCAGGTCACGGGCAATATTGGGGAAGCCGATATCGTCATCAACCCTTATCCGCGTTCTCCTGAGGGGGCCCCTCTTCTATTCACTACCGATGGCACGCCTGGCACGTATGACCTGCAATCCACTTTTGCCCATGAGATAGGTCACCTGCTCGGTTTGAATCATTCCAACGTCATTGCTTCCACAATGCAGGAGACGCAGGGACTGAACGGGACCTTCGGCATGCCCGCCTTCGATGAACGCAGCTTGAGCGAATCCGATTTGATTGCTGTTCGGACGTTGTATGGACCATGCGAAAACCTGGGTACGGTTAATGGTAAGGTTCTCAACAATCTTACCGCTCGGGATACTCCCGCGGCGGGTGCTCATGTTTGGATTGAGTCGGTAGATTCGGGCCGTGTAGTCGCGAGCAGCATTGTGGGCGCCGGAGGCAGGTTTAGTATTGGTTGTCTCCCAGCCGGCGAATACAGGGCCGTAGTCGAAAGATTCGATAACATCGCTGACGACGACTCACTAACTGCGGTGCGTGAGACAAGGCTTACCGGGCGACAGAAAACTCTTCGGGCCTCAGAGATTAGCAGCTACCTGAGCGTTTCTGCGGACCAGGAGAGCCCGCTCAACTTCCTGCTCGCGCCCATCCAGAAAACAGGGCGTGTATTGCGTCCACGCTACTTCGGAATAAATGGAGACCTTTCTACTGTTCCGGTTTCTGTTGAGGCCGATTCCAAGCTTAGGCTTTACATCGGAGGGCCGGGAGTTGATCAGGTTTTGGGCAGCGGGCTGGCGGTAAGTTCTCCCTTCTTTACAGTCGATGGCGCGAGCTTAAAGTTGCAAACAGGCGGCTCGATTCCGGTCATCAGTTTTGATGTGACAATCGCGGCCGATGCGCCCCCGGGAGACTACAGCGTGCGTCTGCGATCGAAAACCGGCGAGCTGGCGTATCTCGTCGGAGCGATTACCGTAAATGACTTCTAGATCAGTTAATACTCCCAACCGAGTTAGCAGTATCCCTCTTTACCTCCCGAAATGATTTCAGCTCAAGCAGCAAGGCGCGCGGTGTGGCGACCACTCTGGGAACTTCCCAGCCGCTTCGATCTGATCTTGTCGTTGGCACGGCGGGAGTTTGTCGCACGCTACAAAGGTTCCTTCCTGGGAATTCTCTGGGCGGTGGTTACACCCATCGTAACCATCGCGATCTTCACTTTGATTTTTGCGGGAATTTTTGGCGCTCGTTTTGGCGCCGGCGGCACACACTGGGATTACGCTATCTATCTCTTCTGTGGATTACTGCCCTGGACCATGTTCCAGGAGACCGTGCAACAGTCAGCCACGACGATCGTCTCTCACTCAAATCTGGTGAAGCGCGTAGTCTTTCCACTGGAAACGTTACCGGTGGCCCATGCGCTGTCGTCGTTAACAAATCAGATGTTTGGAACGGTCGCGCTGATCATTGCGATAATCGTCATCCATCGCAGGTTGCACCTCACGATGTTATGGCTGCCGGTCTTGATAATTCCTCAGCTCCTGGCTGCATTCGGCGCTGCGTGGCTCGTCGCTTCTCTGGGGGTTTTCCTGCGCGACATTAGTCAGGGCGTCGCTCTTGTCCTGATGGCATGGATGTTTTTGACACCGATAATCTACCCGGAGTCGATAGTGCCCGAGGGTTATCGCTCTTTCATTAACGCCAATCCGTTTACGGCGCTCATCCGCAGCCACCGGCGAGTCTTACTGGAAGGCGCTCCGCCGGATTGGTCCGCGCTGGCCTACTTCACAGCCTTTGCCCTGGTTCTTTTTGTTGTTGGATATTGGTGGTTTGCTCGCACACGCAAGAACTTCGCAGACGTGATTTGAGCGCGACCCTAAGGTGAGAGTTTTTTGGTTTCTGTATTTGCCGCATCCATGGGGGTTCCCTGTGCCCGCGATCCCTCAGCCGCGAATATCCAATAGCTGAATTGATCGTCGAAGTGTAAAAAGCTAAGCTCGTCGGGTGGCTTGGCTGGCGGTGGGCCTTCAATGATTACAGGATAGATCGCGGGCGGAGCATTCTCATCGCCGCCGCGTCGCTCGACCGCGCGAGTAACCTCCTTTCTTACCCACTCTGACCGACTCGCGGCCGTGGACCAGAAGAGATAAACAACGTCGCTTCTGTCAATCGCTTCGTAAAGAAACGACTCCCATTTGTCTCCGGGCCTGAGAGTGATGAAGTCCTGAAAATACTTCTGTCGTAGGATGTCCAACATTTGGACCCGCTTCAATACTTCCACCCGATCCTCATGAGCATAGGAAATAAAGGCTTTCTTATAACGGTTTACGGCCTCTACGTAAGTAGGAATCTCAGTTGTTGCAGGGGTCGACCTCACTACCTCGAATGCAAACCTAAAATGCCCGATCGGCATACTGTCTGCGCAAATGACGACAAGTCCGAACATCGCTCTTGGCTCGAAGTTCTTCGGCACGGTGACCCCAAATTGAACTCGGATTGTTTGCCCCTTCCATTTGCGATCCTGTTGTGGTTCGTCAATCTCGAGACCATCCATCTTAAGACGGAAAGTCAACGTGGCTCCTCGCCTTACGGTCTGATCAAGTTTGTCGGAGCCTACTCGTCGGGTTTTTTCGTCCGCCTCCGTTGCTTTTGCTTTCAGACTCTCCAGATCCTGGTCCGCGAGATGGGCGAAGACTTGCACCAGGAAGGCACTGTCTGCGGTGGCTTGCCTCGGTGCAAATACGGTGCTGCTCACCTCTTCTTCAATCCCTTCTGCAACAGCCATAGTGTGTGGGCCATCCTCAAGGCCAGCTTCCGAGAGCTGTCTCCTGCGTCTTCGAAAACCAACGCCAAAAGCTACGAAGCCCGCAGCCGCGAAGAGCGGAGCTCCATAGGTGGCAGCGGTTACTGATTTAGGTGGACCGATTTTCGACCGGAACGGTTCACCCAAATCATATGAGAAGAACTTGTCTGGCCTGCCCGCGGCCCTCCAAACGATATCAACGTGGAAACAGAACGAGGCGATCTCCAGGTCTGAATCTGCCGGTTTGACTTTCCAGGTCCAATTGACGTGTGTCTCACTGAGCGATTGTTCCGAGTTCGGAGGAGGCGAGACCACGGTCAAGCCGGTTGAAATCAGAGTGACCGTTGCAAATGCCGTGTATTGATCTCCTTGAGCTTTGGAAGTGGGTACGTTGGGCGTGGCCCCAGGAATTGGTGGGGGCCGTTCGACGATGTCGATTCTTCCGTTGGTGTTAGTTTCAGAGGCGACTATTTGATGGTCGCTAAACTCTCGATCCAGTGCAAATGTGATCTCGCCTTCGGGATCCTCCAAGAAATGGTCCGGATAACTGACCCGTATCAGATCCTGCTCCTTGAGCCTTGTGGTAAGCTCCGTGACACTAACTGAGGTAGGTTCAAGAATATTCTCTCCTTCCTTAACTACCACATTCTGTCTAGTCCGTTTGCCAAATCCGGCGGCTGTTATTTCGAGTGTATAGGTGCCGGCTTTTAATTCGTTAAATTCAAAGTGGCCATTCCGGTCCGTAGTGACCGTTGCCCGGAAACCATCGTCTCCGCTGATGACAATTGTGGCGCTGGGAAGAGCCGCCCCATCGGGGTCTAGCACCCTCCCGGAAAGCTTGGACAAGGTTGAAGGCCTTCTCGGCCCACTCTTCTTGCACTCGGGGCATGGAGATATTACCCCGTCGTTTGTTGGACTTGGCCCGCCGGTGCCTTGTGGAACTAACCACAGCTCAACGGCTGGTTCTTCGCGGCATCCCGCATCGCTGATGTTGATACGCGCGCCTTCAACACCGCGAGTGGAGACTAGATAGTTCTTCGCGCGAGCGGTCCGCGTTACCGCTTCGCCCGCGCACGTACCATAAGCAAGAATCGCTGCCCCGACCGATGGATCCGCTTGAAGGCCCATCGCGAAGTTATCTAGACGGACCTTTTCGTCCTCAAAGCTAAGGTGGCCGTATCTATCAAATAGTCTAGTCCCCCCGAAGGGCGCCGCCATAACTGACGTGGAACATGACCCTGTTCTCGAACACGCGAGATCTAAGCCGCCAAGCTCGAGGGTGGCTGTGATGCTCTGGCCACCGAGTCCGGCGGAGTCAACCGATATCGAGGATGTTCCCTGGCCGCTAGTAATTGCGCCTGCCGAAACAGACCAGTTATAAGTGGCACTCGCATCAGAAGAAACCGATGCGGTAAATGTAATCGGTGCGCCTTGATAGGCATCAGACGGGCAGCTCACTGAAACGCTCGGGCAAGGTGGCGCGCAACGGCATTCGGTGACTGTTACAGTAGTACCGGCAACCGCGTGTTGATCTCCATCGTTAACCTCGACGGTTGCAGCATAGGTACCTATGTTGACCCCCGAAAGATCCCATGTCACAGCGTTGCCTTCTCCCGACAGGCGCCCGCCGGTAACAGACCACGTGTAGAGCAGCGTATCTTTGTCTGCATCGGCGGCAAGCGCGTTCAAAATGATTTCCCGACTCGCACTTGCCGGACAAGTTTCTGACGATGTCCCCTGCGGACAGGGTAAGGTCAAACTAGAGGGTGCAGCATTGAGCGCGCAGAGGATAGGCGGACTATTAGTTTTGACAGTGTTTCTCCGGCCTCTCCCAAACAATCGCTTCAACGTATTCAAAATTCGCTTGAAGAAACCGGGCTTCTTTTGGATCGTTGCTGGGGGCGTTGGCGCAACGCACGGAGATGACGCTGACGTACCAGTTTGAAAGGGGGATGGTTGTTGTGTGGATATTTGGTTCGGTGGCGAAGATCTGCGCCCGGTTGGAAGCGTTTGCGTGATTAGCTCCGAACTAACAGACTTTGCTGGAGGAGTACGTGGTCTCTCATGGCGAGCGACGTGGTGGAAATGTTTAGGTTGAT
>DASQKG010000500.1:0-21165 GCA_035630655.1 Pyrinomonadaceae bacterium | reverse complement strand
CTTTCAGCGTTATTCACTCGTACCTTCAGTTTTCACACAGCCTCGGATAGCGGCCGGGTCTGCGTTGACCCAAACTATTCACTGGGCTTAACTGTGCAGCCTGTTTACTAGATCAACAAAACCCAATCCGGGCAAGGCATCAACTCGGTACTATCGATTCCACACTTCTTTGGCAACGCAGGCCCGGTCGCTATCGCTTCCGGTTCTGATACCGCTCGCTATCGCTCGCGAAAAACCGACGCAAGCTCGCTCTCCCAACCAGGCAACCTGAAGGTAGGACTCTGAACTACCCGCCTCTGACTTTGGACTTTGGACTTTGGACTTTGGACCTTGGACTTTGGACTTTGGTATGGCAACGCAAGGCCGCTCTTCGTACGCGGACGCGTCCTTGCCTTGCTCGGGTATGAGATCGTTGAAGGCTTCATGGATGACGGCCGGATACAAGAAATGCGCCGCATGAACTATGCGCCGAGGAGGGCGGAAGTCACACGTCGCTGAGCCAAGGCTATTCGGAACACTTGCTCCGCGTCAGGTACTCCAAGGCCTTTGTTTTGGATCTTCACCACCCCACACAAAGAGTCAACCTACCCGCAAGTTTGACTCCCACTGTCTAATTCGTATCCTACATCGCAAGATGCCGGCAGACTTTTCAAACTCTAACTACGACGCGATATTGTTAGTCTCGTTCGGCGGACCTGAAGGAATGGACGACGTTATGCCTTTTCTTGAAAACGTTCTAGAGGGCCGGAACGTGCCTCGCGAACGAATGCTGGAAGTAGCCAAACACTACGAGCTGTTTGGCGGAGTGAGTCCAATCAATCAAAACAATCGAGATCTTATTTCGGCTCTGAAACGGGAGTTGGATACGAATGGTCCACAACTGCCAATCTATTTCGGCAATCGCAATTGGCATCCGCTGCTCGCCGATACCATCGCCACAATGGTAGATGACGGAGTGGAAACGGCGCTGGCCTTTGTCACTTCAGCTTACAGTTCCTATTCAAGCTGCCGTCAATACCTGGAAAACATTGCCGAGGCCCGCAAAGCAGTTGGACCAGCGGCGCCACAGATTGAAAAGTTACGCGCCTTTTTTAACCATCCCGGATTTATTGAAGCGAATGTCGAACAGATCCGTAAGGAGCTCGAGAGCTTTACCGAGGGCGAGCGAGCCTCTGCGCACGTTGTCTTCACAGCGCACAGCATTCCGCAATCAATGGCTCAGAATTGTGATTACGAGATCCAGCTTCGGGAAACCAGCCGGTTGATTGCCGAAGAGTTGGGCTTAAACAATTGGGCGCTTGTCTTTCAGAGTCGCAGTGGTTCACCAATGCAACCGTGGTTAGGTCCGGATGTTTGCGATTTTCTGAAAGAGCTCAATGGGCGCGGCGTCAGGAATGTGGTGGTGGCGCCCATCGGTTTTATCTCAGATCACATGGAGGTCATGTACGATCTCGATTTGGAAGCGCGGGAGTTGTGCGAGCAGATGGGATTGAATATGCGTCGCGCAGCGACTGCAGGTACTCACCCGGCGTTTATCAAAATGATTCGCGAACTGATCATGGAACGGGTTGACCCGGCGACGCCAAAACGATTCCTCGGGGCGCTTGGGGTCGCGAAGGATTCCTGTGAGCCCGGTTGCTGCAGGTTGCGCTAACTGAGTTGCGGCTTCTCTTCAGTTGCCAGAGCATGAAACGAATCATAGTCATCGGTGGCGGCATTAGCGGGCTCGCAGCCGCGCATAGAATGCTGGAGCGCACCCGCGAGACCGGCTCCTCTGTTGATGTCACGCTGCTGGAGGCGAGCTCCAGACTGGGCGGTACCGTTAAAACTGAAGAGCGCGATGGGTTTCTTTTGGAGCGTGGACCCGATTCTTTTATTTCAGAAAAGCCTCAAGGCCTCGAACTCGCAAAACGCCTCGACCTCGAGTCTCGCCTGATTCAAACCAATCAAGCGAATCGCCGGGCCTTCATTGTTAGAAACGCGAAACTGCTGCCAGTCCCAGAAGGATTTAACCTGCTTGCTCCGAGCCGTTTGCTGCCCTTCCTTGGCAGCGACATTTTCAGTTGGCGTGGAAAAGCGCGAATGGCAATGGACGTTCTGCTTCCGCGAAAATATGGTTCCACACGCGCGGCAAACGGCGCGGACCAGGAAAATGATGAAAGTTTAGCTGACTTTGTACGGCGGCGCTTGGGCCGGGAAGCGCTCGAACGCATGGCCCAACCAATGGTTGGAGGGATCTTTACCGCTGACCCTGAGAGGATCAGTCTGCGCGCTACAATGCCTCGCTTCCTCGAGATGGAACGCAAACACCGTAGCTTGATTCTGGCTCTGCGGCGAAATGCGATAGATCCAGGATCCAACCCACACGGGTCGCGCCAAACGGGGGAAGGAGGAACGAGTGGTGCGCGCTACAGCCTGTTTCTTTCTTTCGATCAAGGCATGCAGTTGCTTACGGACACGGTCGCAAAGAATATATCGGAAGTCACCGACACGAGTTCGAGTACGGCTCGTATCCGCTTGAACACTCGTGTCGAGTCTCTCCAATTAACACGCGAGAACGATCAACCCGTGAAATGGAAACTCACAACCAATGCTCATGAAACTTTGCAGGCCGACGAGGTTTGCGTCGCGTTACCCGCGCATACTGCCGCAAAATTGATGCGTGATGTCGATATCCAGCTCGCTTCAGAGCTTGAAGGAATTCCCTACGCGTCGAGCGCCACCGTCAACGTCGCATATAAACGAGAAGATATTCCACACCCGCTCGATGGGTTCGGCTTCGTTGTGCCGTTTATCGAAAAGCGTTCCATCATGGCTTGTACGTTTAGCAGCGTGAAGTTTGCGGGGCGCGCACCTCACAACTGTGTGTTGCTGAGGGCTTTCGTCGGTGGCGCGCTGCAACCGGAAATGTTCGACCTCACTGAAGATCAGATAGTTTCGCGGGTACTATCCGATTTGCATGACCTCTTGGGAATTGAGCGTTCACCAATCTTCGCCGAGGTTTCGAAGTGGGAAAACTCTATGCCGCAGTATCATCTGGGCCACCTCGCAAGGGTTGAGCGAATTCGCAAGCGGCTCGGTTCCCTGTCCGGTCTTGCTTTGGCAGGTAATGCGTACACTGGCCCGGGCATTCCTGATTGTATTCGCAGTGGTGAGGATGCGGCTGAGGCACTACTAAGTGACGAGACCTTACAGAACCAGGCGCGGTAGCGAGGTTGCGTGGACGCAAACTCAATTGTTTGTTTTTGCCCCAACGGGGCTCTGGCTTACAGCCCAGGGTTGCCGCGCTCTAGCGGCTACCCTGGGAACCTGAAGCGAAATATTTTCAACCGCAACGCGGTTGCGCCTCGCCAAGACCTTTAGAATTTACTACGCATGCGCAACCGCGTTGCGGTTGAGGAATCAATCTTTCTTTTACCCAGGGTAGCCGTCAAAGCCCGGCAACCCTGGGCTGTAAGCCATAGCCCCGTTGGGGCAAGAATCCGAAACCGCCACTATGCTATTGACTGTGTAACTGCTTTCGAATAGAACACGTCTTCCTCGCATCGCAAAAGGAGTCGTTGTCATGCCGGACGAACAACCCGCCGAGCCTCTGTCGAAACTTGAGGTCGAGCAACTGTTAAGACAGACGAACGATGAATGGGTGAAAGCGCTCGTTAGAGGTGACGGCGAAACCCTCGGCCGCATAATGGCGGAAGATTTTTTCTTCGCTTATCCAATGGAGGGCGATGACAAAAACCAATTCATCGGCGACGTGGTCTCGGGTGATATCCGTGTCGAGTATTTGAACCGGGAGAACGTAGGCGTGCGAGTCTGGGGTGACACCGCAGTTCTCACCGCCAAGGATTCAGCCAAGTGGTATTACAAGGGAAGAGACTTCAGCGGCCACTACAAAATCATTCACATCTATTCCCACCGCGACGGCAAGTGGCAGCTGGTTTCAGTACAGGCCTGCCCGATACCTTAAGAAACTAATCTGGGCTTCTGAGTGGTTTCGTCTGCGGCTTTGCCGCCTTCCGTGCGGTAAGGCTCATGTACCAGCTAGTTGGATTCTTCCCAACCACGCAAGCTCAAGCTTGTCCTCTTTACGCCTGTTTGGCTTGGCGATCTTGGCGTCCTGGCGACTCAGTTCCCGGACAGCTTTTCAATCCAATCCACATTCGATTGAATCAACGGACGAAACGCCTCTCGCGGGACCGTAGTTTCCACGTGCATATTATCGTCCGTATTGATAACAGCTCCGGCAACCGCGGGCGAGAGGCGCGACTGGTCACAGACATACCACGCCTTCACGTCGGCTTCGCTTTTGATCTCCACTCGTCCCAGCTCGGCGGCAACTCGCGGGTCAGCCATCCGCTCTTTCAGTAGATCCAGTGTCAGCGATGTTTTGCTTCCAATCAAAATCAGGTCCTTGCCATAGGTCGCGCCTTCCACTCGAAAGACCTGAACGTAGGGAAACACGTTCTGAAACGTAGCCAGGACGGAACGCAGACTGTCAGTCGACAGTTGATAGATCTGGACCCACTGAACAAACACGCCGTCCTGGCTAAGGCGTTCGCGGCCCAGTGTGAAAAACTCCTTGGTAAACAGATTTGCGACTCCAGGAACCCATGGATGGCTTGGTTCGCTGACGATTAGGTCGTACCTGTTTGGCGTTACGCGTAGGTAGGTACGCGCGTCGTCGATGATCAACCGCATTCTTGGATCTTTGAGCGGACGGTTATTCACGTGCTCAAAAAAGCGTGAACCGTCGACAGTCGCCGGTTCGAGTTCTACGCACTCAAGCGAGTGAATCGGTGATTGCAGGATTGAACCGACAGTGACTCCTGAAGCAAATCCGACTACCAAACCATTCCTTACGTTAGGCGCTATGAGTATGGGTAGCTGGCCTAACATCACCTGCGTCGGCATGTCCTCTCGGTCGGACGCGTTTACGCGCCCATTGATTGCCATTGAGGTAACGTCCCAATCCTTGCGCACCGAGACTGTGGAAGTGGTTCCCTCGACGTACATCAACAGAGCGTGTTCTCCGACACCATGTCGCTCACTCGCGTTCTCGGCCACACTGCCGCGCGTACTCGCTAGCGTGCGCACGAGGCTGTCGTAAGCTCCGATCGACAAATTCGCCAGATCGAGGCGCGGCGCTAAAGTGAAAATCATAATTAGCAGGGCCAGCGTGGAGGCGACGTGAAGAAGCAGTTTACGTTTGCGCTCGCGTAATTCACCCGACGGCTGGTAGGCCAGCCCCGCCACCATAACGCAAAGCGCCGCCGCAAAAAGAATCGTAAAACGAGTGCTGGTCCGGGGAATCAAAACGAAGCCGGCGCTAAACGCCCCAGCGATTGCTCCGATCGTATTCACCGCATAACTGCGGCCCACCAACTGGACTGATCTGTTGCCGGCGGCAGAGTCGGTCCAAACAAGCACCAGCGGCATCACCATTCCCATCAGTAAAGCGGGCAGGAGAATCAACAGCGCGACTGATGCGATTTGCAGCGCCAGCAAGCCACCCCAACTGGTAATTCCCAGGCTGAGACCAGCCGCTACCAGCCACGCAGGAATCCGGTTAACTACAAAGAGACTGAAAACGAGGCTGATGGCCGTAAGTAACTCAACTGTCAGGACCGTCTTGCGTAATTTAGAGACGTTTCTGCGCGCGATGAAAAACGCACCAACGGACAGTCCTACCAGAAACAGCGCGACTGTAATGCTGAAGGCGTAGGTGCTCGAGCCAATTATCATCGAGAGCATTCGTGTCCAGGCGACCTGCGTGCTGATGGTGACAAACCCGGAGACGAAAGCGCATAGCAACCAGAACTTTGTTCCGGTTACCCGGGCCTGTGTTTGGGCTGATTCTTCGAAGTCTTCTCTGGCGTGCCTTTCAGAGATAACTGCCGGTTCTTCTGACATCCGCCGATCCGCGAGTATCGCGACGAGGCCGATGACCATATTCATTACGGAAGCCGTGTAGATCGTCGCGGTCACACCCAGACTCGGGAGCAAGAAAAACCCTGCGGCGATGCAACCGCAGATCGCGCCGACAAGATTGCGTGTGTAGAGCTTCGTGATGGATGTCGAATTAACATCAGACGAACGCAACAACGCGGCGGACATCAACGGTAGCGTGGCTCCCATCAACGTGGTTGGAATGAGCAGCATCAAGCACGATAGGAGGAACCGCAACAGGCTGAAAACAAAGAAGCTGAGATGGAAGTGCTGCCAGAGGACGGCGTAAAGATCGTCAACCAGAGCAAACATAAAAGGGACAGCCAGCGCATAAAGCGCGATGCCAATTTCCAATACACCGTAGGCACGAATGGGCCGTCTTATCTTTACTGCCAGCCGTCCCGCGATAGCACTACCGAGCGCCAGCCCGCCCATGAAGGCCGCCAGAACGGTGCTTACGGCGAGGGTGGTCCCTCCAAAAACGAGCCCCAGCATTCGGGCCCAGAGCACTTCGTAAATGAGCCCGGTGGCGCCGGACAAGATGAAGCAGGCCGCGAGAATTTGAATGCTTTTGGTTGCGTAACGCTGCATAAAAATTGACGTGTTGGCTGAAATGATCTGGGCCGCCAAGGTCCTTACCTCGTGTGGAAGCGGAAGTTGATCTCAGTGAGATGAGAAGGCAAGGTGAGTACTATAACATAGGTTTTTGGGCGCTGATTTTGAAGATCTCAACGCGTGATTGTAGGGGTGGCACTCTGTGGCCACCCCTCTTCGGGGTGCCATCCGAATCGAGAACATGCCTCATTCGCAACGAAGGGGTGGCCACGGAGTGCCACCCCTACAAATTCTCCGTGAGATTTATTAAACGTAAATCACGTGCGAGGCGCGCCAGATTTTCGCAGGTATCGATCCAGGATCAGCCGTGGTAAGCAGGATCGCGTAGTCTTCAGCAAAGATGTCGTTGTCCTTTGTGCTTCTTCCGCCTGAAATTCGGATCTCACCGCCCTTGTGAGGACTAACGAGCGCAAGCCTGCGCAGGCAATCATAGAGATGCCCCAACCCGCTGCCATACGGTCCCAGTTCGTCATGAAGTATCAAACGCACTTCAGCGCGCTCCTCAATAAAGTGTTTCAGTAGCGACGCTGTCTGGACCACCCCAGCTTCAAATCTCTGCGAAAAGATGTCAGCATCGGAATCAGCCAACTCGCGCGTATCCAGCACAATGGTGATCCGCCGTTCATCTTCGGCGGTAAATTCGCGCACCATCAAGTTTCTTGAACGTGCCGTCGCTTTCCAATCTATATGCCGCAAATCATCCTGCGGCTGATACTCGCGCAAGGAAAACAAATCCTGCCCAATCCCTCTACGCATCGACGGGATGTGTCCTGCATAGGCGGGAAGTAAATGGAGCTCATCACTAACCGGCTCAGGCTTGGGATAAACGACGATGTCAACGTCTCTCGCGCGCAACCGCCGGCGGAATCGAAAGAAACCAAACGGAAAGCGCGTCGACAGTTGGAACCCTGTGATGAGTACATTCCCTCGCGTGGTAAACAACTGCTCGACTCGCTGTTCGGCCGCCGCGTGATGTGGGACGTATGTGAAGTAAGCCAGTGGCCGTTTTTCAAAACGGGGACGACGATGTTTCTTTTTTTCACTGGTGGATGGATTTATTGGCCCGCGCGCCTCCACCAAAATCGAAAACGACGGCAGCACACGTTTGGCATTACGAAGCGTAACGATCACCGGCGCCGCTTCTCCAGCGAAGATGTGGTCCGGAAACCGCGCCGACACGATCAGGTCGCGCAGCGAAGCTCGGGCGGCGACGCCTCCAACAAAAAGTGTGGAACAGAGCAAGGAGAAAACCAAAAACAGAAGATTGTTTCCGGTGTTCCAGGCAGCGAAGCCAACCACCATCAAAATGAGTAGGAAGATGAGGCCGCCGCTGGTGACTTCGATAGGCAGGTCAAGACGAATGACTTCAAGGCGTGCGGAACGCGCCAGGGGCGGAACGATAAAAATCAGCATCAGCCCCGCGCTTATCAGGGACAGGATTGCAGCTGCCGCCGCAATAATATAGTTGTCTGTTTGACGAGCGAGGACGGTGACTAGCGCGGCGGAAAGACCGACAAGGACCAGGAGTGTTCCGAGGATAACGTTGCGCCAACGAGAGAAGGATGAACGATGAATGATGAATGATGAATTGGCGCTTCCTCCATCATTTGTTTTTCGAACTTCATCATTCATCATTCATCATTCATCATTCCTACAGCGGCACGCTTACGGTCTTCATTATTTCTTTTAAGACCGCTTCGGCTTCTTCACTTCGACGCATTGAAGACGAAAAGCGTGTGCTCACCAGGATTCGATGGGCGAAGACTGGAACGACCAGGCGTTTAATGTCGTCAGGAATGCAATACGCGCGCTCCTCGGTTAACGCCATGGCCTGTGCGGCCCGGAAGAGCGACAGCGTGCCACGAGGACTTACGCCGAGATCCAGCATTTCAGAATTTCGCGTGGCGGCCACAATGCGCATCAAGTAGTCGACCAGCGCGTCGTCTACTGATACGTCAGCAACGCTGCGCTGCAGTTCTAATATCTCGCCGGCAGACATTACCGGTCGCAGGTCATCAAGTGGATCGCTAAGTTCCCGGTCACGAAGTATCTGTCGTTCGTCTTCCAAACCTGGGTAACCGATGCGCAACCGCAACATGAACCGATCCAGCTGCGACTCAGGTAGCGGATATGTACCGTGATGTTCAATCGGATTCTGGGTTGCTAAAACGATGAACGGAGCGGGCAATGGATGAGTCACGCCCTCGGCGGTTACGTGTCGCTCGGCCATCGCTTCGAGCAGCGCCGACTGCGTCTTCGGGGTCGTCCGGTTAATCTCATCGGCCAGCACCACGTTGGCGAACACAGGTCCGGGCTTCCACTCAAAAACGCCTGTATGCTGGTTGTAAATTGATAGGCCAATCACATCTGATGGTAGAAGGTCAGACGTGAATTGTATTCGTTGGAAACTGCAACGGAGTGCACGCGCCATCGCATGGGCCAGCGTGGTCTTGCCGACGCCGGGAACGTCTTCAACCAGCAAGTGTCCGCCGGCGATCAGCGTCACGATTCCCAGCCGGACGGCTTCCGGTTTACCTTTGATTACCGTCTCAATGGCTTGCTGCAGACGCTCGATCTTCTCGGTAGCATCGGAACGAACCAGTTCCTCTTTCCCTTTTACTGTATCGAAGCGTCGCATCCACAATACTCCAGCTGTCCCTAATTTCCCGGCCATTCTACATGCTAAGACCCTTGCTGGCACGCCCGGGTTGCCGCCGCCCCTAATACTGTAGGGGCGTCACTCCGGGGGCGCCCCGCACCGCGCGGAAGAATGGGGTGCCCACGGAGGGACACCCCTACAAAGATGCCAGACTACATCTTAGTCTCCCGACATGACGTTACTAAATCGCTGTAGTAGACTACGGTTCAGCCAGATAATGCGGCGGACGTCCATAACTTCGGATAAACGCGGAACCCCTAAACGGTTCAAACGTGTAATCAGGCGCAAGGAGACTATTTCATGAGAGCCAACAGAAATCATCGCACCGCAGAACGCGGGTTTTCCCTTATTGAGCTGATGATCGTGATAGCGATTATCGGGATTTTGATCGCGGTTGGTGTCACTGGTTGGAAGGCCGCCGTCAGATCGGCTAATGAAGCGGCAGCGATCAAAACACTAAAGACAATTGCCGAACAGCAGATGCTTTATTACAACTCGCATCAACGCACCAGCTTTGGCACCTTTGACGAAATGCTGAAGGAAGGTCTTTTAGACACGCGCTTTGCAGGCACGACCCCTGTGGTTGATGGCTACGTTTACGTCATGCGCATAATTCCGAAATCCACCACCACGCAGCCGGGCTTTGCCGTCAATGCAGATCCACAGGTTACGGAAGGTGTAGGACGTACGGGGACAAATCACTACTATTTGGATTCAGACAGTAACACTATCCACGTGAATGCTACTCAACAAGCGACCGTTACCGATCCACCAATCGGCCAATAACTAATTTCGTATGCGCGCATGAAGAGCGTCCCTTTCGGGGCGCTCTTTTTTTTGGGTTGGACCTTTGACGCGTGTCGCTTTTACCGAAGTAGATAGTGTTTGGACTAAGCCCGCGATAGCGGGCGAGGGCGTAAAGCCTGGGGTGGAGCGCAGCGGAACCCCAGGAAAACAGCGATTGAATAACCACAACCCGCGAAGCGGGTGAGAGCGCTCAATCCGTAGATGCTGTCGCCCACTTCGCGGGCTGGGATTTATATTTGGAATTACCTGGGGTTCCGCTGCGCTTCACCCCAGGCTTTACGCCGGCACCCGCTATCGCGGGTTGGATTTTCGTGCGCCTTTTACGCGTGTTGCATCTTGCCAAAGAGCCACGCCTTGGCCATACGCCAATGGCGATTGATGGTGATGGGAGTAACTCCCAGCACTTCCGCGGTTTCCTCGACAGTCAGCCCACCAAAATAACGTAGCTCGACAATTCTCGCCTTCATTTCATCAACCGTACTAAGTTCGGTAAGAGCTTCATCCAGCGAAACTAGTTCCGCGCTGCGCTCTACCGCCTTGTCGATATTCTCGTCCAACGAGAGCTTTTGAAAATCGCTGCCGCGCTTCCCTGCTTTGTGAGCGCGTGCATGGTCAACCAGAATGCGACGCATCATTTGCGCCGCCATGCCAAAAAAATGAGCGCGGTTCTGCCAGTTAACCTGAGTTTGATCCACTAGCCGCAGGTAAGCCTCATGCACCAACGCTGTAGGTTGAAGCGTGTGATCAGAGCGTTCACGTCGCAGATAATTCGCCGCCAGGCTGCGTAGTTCGTTGTAAATCAGGGGCAGCAGCCCGTCAACGACAGCGTGATTGCCGTTGGTCAGTTCGATTAGAAGTTGCGTAATGTTTTCTGTTTCGGAGTTTTGCACGAATCGAGAAGCGCCAAACCATTGTGAGATGAATTTGCGCAGCGAGTATAACAGAAGCGATGAGGTAGCGGACTGCAGATAAAAACCCACAGATTATACAGATTTCCCAAACAAACTCCGTTTAGATGGTGCACTTGTGCACCCAGTCGTTGAGTCCAAACGGGGCGGACAAGTCCGCCATCTAAACGGGATTGTTCCCTGGAATCTGCGACACCTGAGGATTACTTCGCGGCTTGATTGGCGAGATAGTTTTGGTAAAACACATAGACGAACTTCTTCTGATCGGCTGGCCCGCCGAATAATCCGTCATTAAAATCGTAACGCTTCATTTCCTCCCAAGCCTGATCCGCGGTCCAGCCGTCGTGCGTAATTCGATAAACCGCAGTTAATGCCCCCGTTCGATGCCTGCCGCCTTTGCAATGTACGTATACGGGACCGTTGGCGGGGTCGTTGACAAGGCTTAGGAAGTAAGCCGTCTGTTCATCCGTCGCCCTGCGACCCGGCCTCATTGAAATGTTGAAATACTTCATTCCTGCTCTGCTTACCCAGTGTGCCGCCTGGGGCACCTTGTCTTTGCGCAGGTCAATAACAGTCTTCACTCCCAACCGCTGCAGTTGTTCTATTTCGTTTTCGCGAGGTTGTGAACCGCGGTAGTAGTTGTCGTTGACCTTGCCAAAATTCTTGAGGGTTGTCGTAGGAGTCCCGGCAACCTGGGCCGGCACTACCGCGCCGGGTAAGGGCCAAACCACTACAGTTGCCAGTAGCAGTATTACAAATCCCAGGTCGCGGACCGCGTCGATAAAAACTCTCTTCTGAATCATGTTGTTAATGAGTACTGGGTCAGTTTTGGTTCCAATGTCCAACGTTGGGTTATCGCGGCGCACGACAAGCTAAAGCTTATCGGACAACCTGAAATTGTATTACTTACTTGTTGAGGCTGCCACTGGCGCGCCTGTGTTCAACCGGTTCAATTGACCAATACGCTCGCGCAACACTTTGATGAATCCGTCCATTGTTTGGGCATCATAGTTAGCGGCGCGAAAGGCGTCGCGAAGCTGGCCGTCGCTTAGTTGGGCCAGCATCGAGCCAATCCAATGGGCGTTTTCAACCGTGATATTTTTCATGGCCCGTTCTTTCTTCGCCTGGCTTTTTCCGTAGCTGGGTTTAAAGAACGAGGCAAACTTACCCATTCCCTTCGGCTTCGTTTCGAAGTCAAACTTCACGAACCCATTTTCTACGCCCAGGATGAATTTGTTTTCCTTGTAGTCAGCCAGCGAGTTTTTAGAACGCTTGCTTCCCATCCCGCCAACCTTGCCGAATGTGGCGCCAACGTCAGTGGCTACATATCGGGCTTCCAGCGTACCCTGCGAATTTTGAGCAGTCAGGATCTTGTTGTTAGCCACGCGATTATCATAGTTCGCAAGCAACACCATGATCACTTTCAAACCATCCAACTCGCGGCTCTTGAGAAACGGGTTTTCTTCCCAGTCCCAGTTTGCTCCGCGGTCGATACCCTTGCGCTTCGGCTCGAAGCGGGCGCCGCGAACGATGTTCCTACCCTCCACAAAGGTTTGGCCTCGCGACAAGGTCGGCAAGTTTTTAATCTCCGCGCGATCGAGGTAATAGGCCTCGTCAGCGAAGTAACCGACCGACCAGACTAGCCGGGTAGCCACTGTTTCCGCCTGCGCTTCCACGCCTAGTTTCACGATCCATGTTTCACCGCGCCCATCTGTCACGCGAAACTTCGGCGACTCGCCCGTACTCTCTTCCGCCACGTAAGTGAAAGGAGCAGCCGGCGCCAACTCGCGGAGCCGGGGCCATACCGTAGATCGCGTTTGGAGATATCGCCCGGCTCGAGCCAGATAACGGGAACGCCGGCAGCCTTCGGTTCGTTTTCATTCTTCTGCGCCAGAACCGGTGCAGAGATCAGCATTCCAAGAATTAGTGATAGAACTAACGCGTTTTTTCGATTGGTCGCAAACATGATTCAGAATTCTCCGTTCAATGAAACAAGTGGGGTAGCGGTTCTTGTTAGTCGAGAGCTTGTTTTGGCCGCTTCAACTAGTAACGCGAGAAAGGATTCGAAATAACATCAGGACAACTAACGTTTGGCGATCAGCACCTTAGTAGTTGACGACTTAAATTCGTTTTTGAGACTCAAGTACTGTTTGCTTGCCATACGCCATGGTCAAGTTGACAGACTAGTTTTGGACTCAAACCTATTGGGATTTTAGTAAGGTGATGCTAACCTTCGGGCAGTTATTGGGGGCTTACCCGGGTCGAGGATTTTCAACCCGGCAAATATAGGAGAGCGAACGTAATGACGATGGAGTTAACTCGGAAGTCCTTTCAAAACCTGGCAAGCGCTGTCCTCACGATTCTGGCGCTAACGCTCATCGCGCAGGCCCAAACCCCTGCTATCAGTGCAACAATTAAGATCAAAAACTTCGGGCAGATGGACGAGCGTTTTTATCGCGGCGCGCAACCGAAGAACCTCGAAGATTACCAGGCCCTGGCGGCCCTGGGAGTCAAGACAGTTATTGATTTGACAGACGATCCAAAGGAATATGAACAGTCGATGGTTGAGTCTGTGGGAATGAAATACGTTCACATCCCGATGATCGCGAAGAAGTATCCGACAGAGGCAGCCGTAGCCAATTTCTTAAAGACCGTCGAGAATCCTGAGACAGGAAAGTTTTACATTCACTGCGCCGGCGGACGTCACCGGACAGGCGCGATGGGTGCCGTTTATCGTTATAAGTTCTACAACTGGAACTTTGAGCAGGTGTACAAAGAAATGAAGCAATACGACTTCTACACCAGCTGGGGACACGGCGCCTTCAAAGATTTTGTGAAGGACTATTACGACCAGATGCAGACTTCAACTACTCCGACTGCGGCACCGGCAACCGTCGAGAGCACGGTCCGCAGTCAGGAAAAGCAGTAAAGTCCGATTGATTCTAATGTCAAAGGCCACCCATTTTTGGGTGGCCTTTTCCTTTTGATTAACGCCTGAGTCCAACCTACTTGCATTGTTGCTGAGAAGCAATTGTAGAACTCCCTGAGTCGGAAGAAAGGCCCAGCATTGAAGCCCTCATACCGCCTTAGGATTTCAAGCGTATTGCTATCAGGTTTGAATTTGCCAGTTTGACTTGAGAGGTCTTCAATGACCCGGTCCCAAATTTCAGCTAGAGCTTTGGCCTCTTCGGCAACTTCATCTAGAAAATCAGCAACGTGATCACTATTGCGATCCTGCCTATCGAAGAAAACTTCGAGTAGCGATAGCGGGTTTATTGACAGTCCCATTTGAATGTACTGACTACCGGTAGATATAAGTCGTGCTCTTCTTCTGGTCCCACTGCAAACTCGAAACGTTCGCGCCGTCTTCAGCCAGTATTTCTTCGGTAAGTTTGTCAGTGTCCACTGCCGAACCCAGGATCAGTTCGTAAACGATCTTTCCGTTTTCTCCTTCAGCATCCTCGCGATCGAGTTGTCGCAGTTCGGAATTCAATTCATGTTTGGAGAAAATGCTCTTTAAGCCCTGCAAAGTTTCATCCACCCTGCGTGTCCCGACACTGACTTCCATCGTGCGAAACACCTGTCCTGATTCAAAGTGTTCCAGGATCCAGAGTGCAACCAATGTAAACAACGTAAGTATGAGGGCCATGTCCAAACGTCCCACACCGCACGCCAGACCAACGCCCAAACAAATCAGAAGCACCGTCGTTTCTTTCGGGTCACGCACGTTGGTGCGAAAACGAACCAGCGAAGCGGCGGCAAAGATGCCAAAAGCCCGAGCGGCGCTATCGCCGACAACCATCATCATCGCTGCTGCAACCACTGCCAGCAGGATCTGCGTCTGGGCCACGTAGGGATTACGTTTTGTGATTGAAAAGTTACGGCGCCAACGAAACGCCAAAATTGCCGCAAGGAATGCACCGATCAGAAACCTGAGGAAAATCCGAGCCGCCACTACTCCGTCGGCGGCGGGCGCATTAGGATCAGTCGCCGCGGCATCGCCCGTTCCGAATAGTTCCGAGATTACTGAGTTGGCCTGATCGTCTCGCGGGTCTGGAGTGGCCGCGGAACTCGCGCCTGGGGTGGCCGTTGCTGTCGAGCGTGGGTCAGCTACATTCGCCGCGCGACGAGATGTTCGATCCAGCACAAGGTAAACGAGTAACGCGCTTCCCACCAAAACGGCAAAAAAGATCAATAACAGGCGAACGGTTGCTTTGTTCATCGCGCGCGACTCCTTTTTCGTCTCGAAAAGAACTACAAGCTAATGCTGCCTTCGAAGTGCAATTGACTATTGAACGGTGCGTCTTCAGGTTTCATTGGCACGCGCTCATAAAAACCGTCGGCATTCAAAATGCGCGCTTTAACGTTGTCTTTCAGGTAGGCGGCCAACACGACGTCTTTCATGTAGCGCTTCAGATTGGCGTCGATGATTGGAGTCACAACTTCGACGCGCCGATCCAAATTGCGAGTCATCCAGTCAGCCGACCCGATATAAACATCCTCTTCTCCGCCGTTGGCAAAGTAAAAAATTCGACTGTGCTCCAGCAGTTGACCGACGATGCTGCGGACGTGAATGGTCTCTGATAGTCCCGGAACTCCAGGACGCAACATGCACGAGCCGCGGACTATCAAATCGATCTTGACGCCGTTTTGCGAAGCCTTGTAAAGCGCGTCGATGATTTCCAGGTCAGTCAACCGGTTGATCTTGGCGATGATGTGCGCCGGACGGCCAGCCTGCGCATGACCTGCCTCGCGCTTAATCAAATTCAACATACGGTCGCGCAAATTCACCGGCGCTACCAGCAGACGTGTGTATTCCCTCTGCCTCGAAAAACCGGTGATAAAATTGAAGAGGTCCGTAGCGTCGTCTCCAATTTCGTGGTCGGCAGTGAGCAGGCCAATGTCTGTATAAACCTTCGAAGTTGTCGGGTTGTAATTACCTGTCGCGACGTGAACGTACGTTTGTAACCCATGTGATTCACGACGGATTACCAGCGCGACTTTGCTGTGGGTCTTCAGGTTGACCAGACCGTAAACCACGTGCACACCGGCCTCAACCAGACGCGCAGCCCATTCGATGTTGTTCGACTCGTCGAAGCGAGCCTTGATTTCGACTACTGCTGTGACCTGTTTGCCACGCTCGCTGGCGTCGATTAGCGCCTGCGGTATCGGAGAGTTCTTGCCGGTTCGGTAAAGACAAATCTTGATTGCCAGTACCTTGGGATCTTTCGCGGCGGCTTCGATGAAATCCGTAACCGACGCGTAGTCAGTGTAGGGATGATGAAGCAGAATGTCCTGCTTCTTGATCGATTCAAAAAGCTGGCGCTTGTTCGCCAAAGGCGCGGGCACAGTCATCCGAATTGGTTTGTCCCTCAGATCCGGTCTATCGAGCCCGTATAGTTCCATAAAATCGCCGACGCCCAGGATGCCGTCTAACACATAAACGTCGTCAGTCTCAAGATTGAGCGATTTGGTCAGGTAATGGACCATTGACTTGGGCATGGTCGAGGAAACCTCGAGGCGCACAGGTTGGCCAAACCGGCGTTCACGCAACGATTCCTTAATCAGGTTCAGAAGATCAGCCGCTTTGTCGTCTCTAATTTCAACGTCGGCGTCGCGTGTAACGCGAAACATGTGGGCTTTGCTCAGCCGCATGCGCGGGAAAATGGCATGCAGATTAGCTTCGATCAATTCCTCGAGCAGCACAAACTTTTGACCGCCGTCTCCAACAGGGACCAGGCGCGGCACTACCGGCGGCACTTTGATCCTGACGAACCGCGGTGCACTTCCGATTGTAATCTCCTCGCCGGGTATGGATTCCGTTTCTACGGTCAGGCCGATGTTAAGACTCAGGTTCGCGATGTGTGGAAACGGATGGGCCGGATCGACCGCGAGCGGGGTAAGCACGCGGAACACATTCGTCATGAAGTATTGATTGAGGGTCTTTTTTTCTTTTGGCGAAAGGGCTTCGTACGGAGCGATCTCTACACCGTGTTTGGCGAGTTCAGGAAGCACATTGTCGCGCAAGCTGCTCACCTGGGTTTCAACCAGCGGCCGCACACGTTCGTGGATAACTTTCAATTGTTCGACAGGCGTGAGCTCGCCCGGCATTGGCGGAAAGTCCTTGATGTCCAACATCTCCTTCAAACCGGAAACGCGGACCATAAAAAATTCGTCGAGGTTACTCTGAAAGACGGCGAGAAACTTCAAACGCTCCAGCAACGGTAAAGATTCGTCTGTCGCTTCTTCGAGTACGCGCCGGAAGAATTCGAGCTGGCCTAAATCGCGGTTAGAGACTGACCAGGCAAGGAAGTGTTTACCTTTGGGCGCATCGGCCGACAAAGCCGCACCTTCTGAGCGCGAAGTAAGTTCTTTTTCTGATTCTGCCATCTTTATTTGAATTGGAATCGTTAAGCGGCCAACCACCCAACAACACGTTAAGACCTTTCAACCATTAACGCGAAGTTTCCAACAATAATGTATCAACGGACGCGGGCGTCGCCCGCTGCGTGGTCCCCCGCTCCGAATCTCCGGATTAGTCATGTCCACCGATGCGGGCGAGAGGCCCGCGGTCCCAGAATGTCACGTGGGATCATAAGCCCGCCGGGCGGGAACCGATACCAATTCTTCGGTCTCAACGACATATGCGGTGAGTTGGTGCCCGTAAACACAGCCTGTATCAAGTCCGATGGCCTTCTTCCCGCGGCGCGGCTCAGAGGCCGGCCAGTGGCCAAACAGCACAATCTTGTCGCCGTCGTAAACATCGTACCAGGGAGTGCCTTTGCGACTGGCACGGTCCTCACCCAGCGTCCGCAACTCCGTCATATCTTCGGTAGTCTGGGAAGGGAGCGTAAGTCCTGAGCGAAGCCCGGCATGCACAACCAGATGCGTTCCCAAATCAATCGTGAACGGAAGCGAGTTGAGATACGGGAGAAACTGCGCTTTCTCTTTCTTCAACTCCTTGTGAGTCGGTTTCTGAGAAGGCTTCAATTTAATTTTTTCCCCGTTCCAGCGACGTCGCAAAGCAAGATCATGATTACCGAGTACGGCGGAAAACTGTTTGTCAGACATGAAACGCTCGAGTACTTCCCTGTTCTTTGGACCCTTGGTTATCAGATCCCCGACGCAAATGAGACGGTCGTCCTCGCTAAAATGAACCTTATCAAGCAAGTCGACCAGTTCATCGTAACAACCGTGAATGTCTCCAACGACGATTGTGCGTGATCCCATTGTGGCTAGAACATTAGGATGGAAGGTTCGACACAGTCAAGCGGGCACGAATTTGGCAGACACTGGAACCGCGGGCGTCTCGCCCGCAACGTGCCGCCAGGCGCGTGGTCACCGTTAAATGCCCTTGTTCGCGCTTGGCGCTCACGGCGGGCGAGACGCCCGCGGTCCCAATTTCACCACATAGGTGGGACGCCGGTCGCATAGCCATACCAAAACCCAAATGCAATGCTGATGAGCCCGGCGAGCGTTTGCAGTCCGGAATTAACCCCGGTGAGTCGCGGTGCACTAAGCGCGAAAGGCAGTCCAATCAAAGCCGACATCAAAAGCATTCCGATGGTGGAACCGACACCGAAAAGGAGCAGGTAAAGTAATCCCAATGAGAACGATTGAATCTGGCTGAATATCAGCAGCGTCAACGCCGCGGAACCTGCCAGGCCGTGCATGGCCCCAACGAGAAGCGGTTTGAAACCTACTCGCGAAATCGCGTGTGAATGTGGCGTTTTCTTTGTTGTGGCCTTTGAGGTTGGGCGAATGTGCTCAGATCCCTGTTCGTGGAAGTGTATGTGGACATGTGAACGCCCGTCGTGGCTATGGCGGTGCACGTGCACGTCTCCGCGCCGTCGAAATACGCGCCAAATCGCCAGCCCGCCAAGCGATATGATCATTAACGCGACACAGAACTCTAACCAGGCCGTCAAAGTAGGCGGAATCGCAATTCGAAAAATCAAAGCCAGAGAACCGACTACAACCAGCGAAACAGTATGTCCTGCCCCCCAAAGGGCGCCGACCAACGTGGCCCGTAACAAGTTGCGATGTTCGCTGACGATCGTCGAGACAGCGATAACGTGGTCCACTTCCAGCGCATGCTTCAAGCCGAAGATCAGGCCCAGCCCAAGCAAAGCGAATGCGCCGGTTGAGATTAAGGACGATGCTTCCATATGTGTGTTTAGTTAAGCTTGCTTCCCGAGAAGTTTCGCCCGGAGCATTCGAAGTATTCGGCAGTTCGTTTGCACCTTAGTCCCCACGCTCGGCCGTCGTCAAGCATCCGCAGACGCATACTGTTAGAGCCGAAAATGTTGTGAGCTAAAGGCCGCAGCCATTACAGCCGAGCCCCCAGGCAATTGCTTCAGTGACTGGCGGGCTTTCTGGCTGTGCGGATTAATGGCCCACTCAACCTTGCCGCACGGGACAACATAGCCTCTCTCACTGCAGCATTGAACGACTCCGTTTCTTTCCACGAAACATCCACCGAACGGAGTCGACTATCGTGAAAGCGAATTATGTATTCCCCTGGCGCTATGCACTCCACTTTGTGCGCGGTCAACTCAAAAGGGATTAAGCTCTCTACCCAAAGGTCGTTGAGCACTGATTGTGCTTCAACCACAAGTTTATCGAGCGACATTGATCGTACTCCAGGACAGGGCTGCGGGAGGTACTGTTGAGAAGCGGTGTACTAAGACACTATCACGCGTAAGCGCTTAGCAGCTAACGAACTCACGCCAAATGCGTGGTCTGAGACCAGTGTTCTCAGGGAGGATTACACCGTATCTGTTTATTACCAGACCGGTTCGTTATCCACTGCTACTAAATCAAAAAGTCTTCTCTTATCGGTGAGAAAATGTCTATCAGAATCACTTCTTCGTCGAGCGTCGTGGCGCCGTGCCAGGTTCCGGGTGGAAAATGGAGTACATCGCCCGTCTGAGCCACACGTTGTTCGTCACCCATAGTGAACAGCGCGCGGCCGCTCTCGATAATTGTCATTTGTTCGTGAGGATGATCGTGCGCCGGTGTTACCACGTTTGGCGCAATACGTAGCCGGCAAATCATCAGCTTTTCCCCGACGATCATTTGTCGCTCAATCCCAGGATCGAGTTGTTCGACCGGAATGCTGCTCCAGTCAGTGTGGCGTGGTTCTAATTTTTCGATGGTTTCCATCTTGGTATATCCCTTGTTTGAGCGATTTCCCCAACTGGGCTCAAATGCTAACTATCGTCTCGGGAATCAACTGGCTTACAACTGACGCCAAGTGCTCAGTCGATTCTGTTGCCGGCGAAGGCTTCTTGTTACGGTGGGCGCAGACCGGGTGAATGACGGACACTACGCCCTCCGCTGAAGAGAGAACAACGTTAGAACGTCAAGCGCAAACCAAACTGCATCCTGCGCATCGGGGCGGCAGAAGTGATAACGCCAAAGGTGGCGGAGGTGGCGCCCGAAGGAACGGTCGCGCCCGGCTGCCCGAGGTTTACGATGTTGAATATGTTAGTGCCCTCGGCCCGGAAACGCAGCTTGAAGCGCTCGCTCAAATTGAAGTCCCGCGAGACGGCCAGATCGACGACCTTATAACCTGGACCATCAAGAAGGTTACGCGGCGCGTTGCCTTCGGTAGCGACGCCGTTCACGACCGGGTTTTGGGCAAAGGCAGCAGTGTTGAACCAACGAGCCGCCGTGGGATTGTCTATATGAGGATCGCCGATCAGCCGCGCTCGGTCGTTAGTGCTCCCGTCCAGGTTAGCATCTACGCCGTTGGCAATGGTGAACGGAAGCCCGCTGCGAATCTTTATGATGGGCGAGATGCTCCAGCCATTGAGAATATTGCGAACTACAAAGTGACGGCCGCTGAAGTAGTCGGGCCTGTAGTTCAAACTCATGCTGAAAACGTGGCGCTGGTCTGTATCCGCGCGCCCTGCATCCAGATATAGCTTGCTGTAGTTCTGCGCCAAACCCTGTGTGGTGCTGTTATGTAGCTGGACGCTGGACCACGTCTTGCTAAGCGTATAGAAAGCGTTGAAGGTGACGCGGCGGCTCATCCGCATGTTGCTGGTGATTTGCAGGCCGTTATAGGACGCGTCCTGGTCCGAATCAAGGAGAAGCACGGCACCAAACGCGGGATTGGGCCGCCTTGACAGGACATTCGCTCCGGCAGAGGTGGCCGTGGGTGTTATGACCGGGTAGTTGACGTCGCGGCCAAAGGGTAAGTTATGGCTGCGCGTGCCGACGTAA
>DASQKG010000499.1:0-6159 GCA_035630655.1 Pyrinomonadaceae bacterium | reverse complement strand
ACAGCGGCCAGGTAACGGCCAAACAGGCGAGCGAGTTACTCCGCAATCTCGAACGGCGGCCGCACAACTTGGAATCGCATGATGAAGAATTCCTGATACTGGTTCACGAGAAGTTAGAAGCCGTTCGCAGTCTAGACATAGCTAATCGTATTTTCGACGATTTCACGAAACTTCAGAGCGTGGAACAACGCGCGGACTGTATATTGCGCTTGATTGAGCAATTCAACGTAGACGGATTCCCGGACGAGTACCTTGAGCGTCTTTCCAGGATTCTCGAATTGCGTAGAGTGAAGACTTCCGACGCAGGCTAACCGCAATGTTAAGGCAGAAAAGCACCTCATCGAACAATCTGTGCAGCTATGTCACTCTCTGACATTTACTTCGGAGTTGACGGTGAATGGGAAATCCTTCCCGAGTGGGCAAGCTATTTCCTTTTCCTTGGTTTCTTCATTGCCTCACAACCGAAGACTGAAACGCGCTCGATCATCGGTGTAGCGTTGCCGACGCGCGCTTACGCTGCGGCGCTAGCGGCCACTGGAGTCGTTTACAACCGAACCGTGATGACGAAGAGTCGTGTTGAAGCCGATGATCATTTTCAGGCGTTGTGCGAGTTGCCTAGCGGAACTTCAATCACCTACTTGCATGGTAAGCGAAATCTGGGAGGCGTGTTGCTCGGATCCACCGACAAATTCGGTGAGAAGAGACTCGTCGTTAAGACAAGCAGCGCGAAGTCCGATAACGAGACACATTATGTTAGAGCGTCCGACGCGCTAAAGGTCCAACCGACAACCTCGGAAACCCAGGTCGGGAAGCCGGTGCGAGGCTCCACCAAACGCCAAACCGGAAAGCTAGTCGCTCCGGTTAGTGAGTTTGCGAGAGCTCTGCTTGGCGCCGAAAGTATCGCCGACTTTACTCTTACTTCCAGGCTCGAGTGCTGCACCATTGGTCGCCTTAGTGCTCTGCGACAAGAAGCCGGTGAGACTGTGTTCGCGACACCATTACCGTCAGCGACCTGGACCCCAGCTAACAACGACTTTCAAAGAGGAACCCTACAGGATGTAATGCGTGTGCGTAAGTTTATGGGCGAGGGCAAGGCATATCGCACGGACGCAATTGCTGCACAGAGTGAAAACGTTGTGACTCTTGCCCGTGATGCCGCCCCGCATGTCACTATTTTTGACGGCTCCGCCGGATTCACGAAGTGGCGCGACTACTGGCGCTCGTCTCATTGGCTCGTTTTATTGGACAGTACCGAGACAGGCTTTGACGAGGCTACGCGTTCACTAAATACGGAATACATAACCAACAGGATTGGTGACGTTTCGACAGCCAATGTGCCCGCGCCTCCAGCGGGTGTTGAGCTCGTCTTTTACCGGGAGCGACTTCGGTGATCGATACGTCCTTGCCAGCCGCCACCGCTATCTATTCTTGCCGAAGTGCGGTCCAGGTCGAACACCACCGCCTCCCGCATCCTGCTTTCAAAGAGTTCAGTTTCAGGCTCCGCACCTTCGAGCGTGAACTTGGCGAAGAAGTTGAAAATGAATATTGGAAGCCGTTTTTACGTAGTCTCAAGCGTTATCGCTTTGAAGTCACTGCTGCTCCACTAGGATTCGGGAACCCAATTGTGATGCCGGCGGACCTGTTGGGATGGCTCCACGCTCAACTTGAGCAGTGCACAATGTTATATCCGAAGTTCGCCGCCTCCAGCCGGAAGCTACTGCAGTCTCTTGACCAGCTGGTGGAAGGTAACGACAACCCACTTCTCGACCATATCTCACGTTTGAGTGGATCTGCGCGTCGTCAAAAACTAACTGTGCTTCTCAAGGAATCGCGTTTGATAACGACGTTTGAGGATACGCTCAGTTCGCGCCACCTGATCAACCTAATTGAAGTTGTTGGCGAAGGACAACTTCGGGGAAGTGAATGCTTCGATGAGATTGTTTGCATTGGGCCAAGCCGGTGGTTTGCGAGTTATATCTTCAGCGCGCCGCGAGCGCCGCGCATCCAAGTTCTGCACTTCGATTGGATCAAAGACCAGTGGCGAGACTCTGCTGTATTCATCGGCTCGGCAAAATCACAAAAAGATTCCGGCTCAGACTGGCAGCGCATAGCCGATGAAGCCAGGTACGACACTGAAGAAATCGTTAAGAAAGCGGCTGAGGAACCTAGCGATCAATTGGAAGTCGAAGAACTACTCCCCATACTCGACCTGGATCAAATATCCAATCGCCTTGCGCAGTCATCGTCAGTTTCCAACTCTGAGCAGGACGAAGCGGAAGCTCGGCTATTCCAACTCGAAGACGGGTCCGGCGTATTTCTTGACGCCGACGAAGGTAGCTCATGGCTGGTCATCGACCTAGGCAAAGAAGAGGAAGCACGCGTTAAACGCATCAATGTGTCTTCGATCGAACCTGGCATGTTCGTTCTCCTGCGAGAAGTTGGCGGGGGGGATTACATTGTGCCAGTCGCGGACACGATTCTAGGACAGCAGGCCTCGAATGCTCGTGGGCTTCAACGGCATTGGAAGTCGAAGCTTCGCGATGCTGTTCAATCATCTAGTTCGTACACGGTGAGCATGCAGTTGAAAAGTCATGGCTCTGTTCGAGCGAATGAAGGGAACGTCCGAAACTGGATGTCCGCCAGAAACATTCGCACGGATGACGAACGCGACTTCACCGCCATCATGCGATTCGTCGGGCTTGGTGAGGAGACAGCAAAGTATTGGAAGAATGCAGCTCTGATTGATCGCGCGCACCGACAGGCGGGCGGGCACATCAGGAAGCTGCTATTACGCCAAGTACTCAAGGCGGATCTGCGTGACCTTGAGCGACTTGGGCGTATGCGATTCGAATTGTCGGAGAGCGGCGGCGGACAGATGATCGCGCTGCGAGTTGTTGCATGCTCTCCTACCATTAATCGAATGCCCTTAGCACACATCGGTCGCCTCTTTGAATTGGAGGGAGACGTATGGCGCGGATGATCCCCCCAGAAATCTATGCGGACTGCCCCTCCCGAGGTGAGCGTGAACTGTTCCAGCGATTGCGGGATAGTCCTGCCACCCGAGATTGGATTGTGCTTCACTCGCTCGACATCGCTAACCATGTCAAACAGGTCGCGGGCGAAATAGACTTCGTATGCATCGTTCCTGGAAAAGGCGTCTTGTGCGTGGAAGTTAAGGCTTGCAAGTCTGTCCATCGGCGTGAAGGCAAGTGGTTCTATGGCGCTCACGACATGGGTGGTGACGTCCGAGGTCCCTTCAAGCAAGCAGCGGAAGGGATGCATTCTTTACGTTCACGCGTCACCGCGCGACGTCCAGATCTCTCCCGTATTGTCTTCTGGTCATGTGTAGTTTTCACCGACTGTAGGTTCAATTCGCAGTCGGAGGAATGGCACCCGTGGCAGGTTGTAGACACATCACTCTTTATCTCGCGTCCGATTAGCGCCACGTTAGAACGCGTTCTCGACTCAGCGCGGGCACACCTCGCAACCTGCCAAACTGCAACGTGGTTCTATCCCGGTTCAGCCGAGCCATATAAGGAACAGGCAGACGCGCTGGCCAATTTACTCCGTCCTGACTTTGAGTTTTACGAATCGCCTAAAGCCCAGGCCACACTTCGCGCTCAGGAATTGAAGCGATATACCGAGGAGCAACTAACGGCGCTCGACGCAATGGAGGCTAACCCCCGAGTCGCTTTCGTTGGTCCCGCTGGAACCGGCAAGACGCTGCTAGCAATTGAAGCGGCGCGCCGGGCATCCTCCGCCGGGAGTCGTGTGATGCTCTTGTGCTACAACAATCATCTGGGTCGCTGGCTTGAACGCGAAACAGAAAACCTACGTCCGCAGTTACAAACTGGCACTCTACATAAGCAGATGATTGCGGTGAGTGGTCTGAGCAACGCGGATATTGATGACCGCACTGAGTTTTGGAGCGATGAACTGCCATCGAAGGCAATTGACAGTTTGCTGAGCGACAAAAGCGAGCACCATGTCTACGATGAGATTATCCTCGACGAAGGACAGGATATTCTTCGCTCCAACTATCTCGACTTTCTTGATCTCAGCCTCAAAGGCGGACTTGCCGCTGGCCGTTGGCGCTTCTTCGGAGATTTTGAAAAGCAAAACATCTACGACGCCGCCAACATATCACTCGACGAAGCCATTCTGACGCGTGTCGGTCAAGCACCTATCTTCTCTTTGCGCGTTAACTGCCGCAACACGCCGCGTGTAGCAGAATTAGTTCATTTGCTAGGCGGACTCACGCCTGGTTACAGTCGCGTTTTGCGTCCTGATGACGGCAGTGAACCTAAATTGCTCTACTATAGTGACCCTGAAGAACAGCAAATATTACTTGTTCGCCAGCTTGAAGAGCTTGAGAAATCCGGTTTTGCAGGTTCCGATATTGTCGTGCTATCGACGCGGGCCGGAACCTCATCGGCGGCATCGCAAATGAGGGTTAATCCGTGGAGGGAGCGCTTGCAGCCGCTACCGACCTCCAATAGCGGCCAAATCGGATATAGTTCAATTCATTCGTTCAAAGGACTCGAAGCGGGCGCGATCATAGTCACCGATGTTGAAAATATTACGGGTGCGTCAGCGACGGCGCTTTTCTATATTGCCGTCACGCGGGCGCTTCACCGTCTTACTCTCCTTATCCACGAGTCAACGAAGAATGAAATCGTTCAAGCGCTGCTCAAGCCAAGGCTTTGACCTACAACTCTTAACCACGGGGATCTCTAATGTCTGTCCATATCGCCAATCGCGAGCGCATCCTATCTAGTCTGAAGGAGGAACTCATTGGGCCGTCACCTCAAGGGGAGGAACTCGACTGCACTAAAGAAATCATTTTCCTCGAAACGTCTGAATCTTATAAACCATGGCGCCAAGCCGTTTCTGGCGAAGAGATCTTGCAGCGAGATCAGCCGCTAAATCGCTACGGGGCTGGCGTACTGTACCCTTACGGTGAACGCGGAGGGGAGTCTGAAATGGTCACGTCTGTGTCTGTCGTCACCCCTGCCTTAACTAATGACGAGGAGGCACAGCAGTCTGGACGAGAGCCCGTCACGGAGCGGGCGGCCAATGCAATAGAAGACATTGAGAATAGAATTGGTGGCCAAGATAACGATACCGATCTTGATCTTTCGGCGGCGAACAAATACCTACCGAGTAGCATGGGAGTGAGCTTTCTTGCCGAATTCCCAGTAGGTGCTGAGCTGGTAGTCGAGGCGACCGGAGGGCGTTATGTCAAAAAGCCGATCCGCGTTGAAGAACACCAACGGGAATGGTGGCTTCGGTTACCGCTTAGCTTGACATCGAGGTTCAGTGGCGAAGCGCTGCGGGCTTCGGCGGGCGGCAAGGTCTCTGCAATAGAGGTGGTCCCTGAAAATACTAGCGGTCTTGATCTCCGGGTAGAGGTCTTCGTACGGCCACGTGCGGGAACCGACCAACGTCTTATCACCGTCTGCTTCATCAACCGCACGAAGCCCGAAAGTGGACGAGACGAGGCGAGTGTCTTTCAGTCACACTTCCTTGCTCGGGTAGTATCGCCGACAGGCGCTCATCATATCCTTCCATACCCTGAAGCGGAAGCGCATCGTAAGGACGAAGAAGAAGAGTCGCTAGCCCTCCTGTACCACAACGTCCAGACCTATGCTGTGGGTCACGGCTGCGCGGCGGACTGGAGTGATGAAAAGCGAGAAACTAAGGCAGCTTTCGTTTCGGCGGAATGCTTTCCTGTTTGTGAGACGCCGAGCATTACTCCTGACGTGATTCGTGGAGATGGTTCACGCTTAGAGATACCGATGAAAACGCTTGCCGGTCTCGTTGCGGATGAGGATGGCTTTACGGAGTTGTCGACCCTGATTGTCGAGTATGAGGCTTGGTTAATTCAGCGTGGAAAAGACGTTGAAGGATTAGCGGACCAGTACAAACCTGCAGCGGATCGTCACCTAGGGGAGTGTGCGCGCTGTGTGGAGCGGATGCGCGATGGCCTTGAATACCTCAAATCTAATGATCAAGCGCTCCTGGCATTTCGATTAGCCAATCACGCAGTTCTAATTCAACAAGCACGCAGTGAACGCGAACCGCGAAAGATCACCTACGATGGACGTGCGCAACGCCTCGCGTTTTCCGAACCCTACCCCGAACCAAATTTACTAGAGT
>DASQKG010000498.1:0-13257 GCA_035630655.1 Pyrinomonadaceae bacterium | reverse complement strand
TCGCAGTTTAAGTCTGCGCTTGAAGACGGCATGGCTGAAAACCTGGCCGAGGTTGATCGCATCGCCGGCGACTCCGCAGCACCCACATTTGCCAACACCATCGAGGCACTTGAGCGAGCCGGGCGCACGCTGAGCCGCGTCGGTACTTTGTATGGCGTATGGGGCGCGACGATGAGCACTCCGGATTATCAACTCGTGCAGCGCGAAATGGCGCCGAAGCTGGCGGCGTTCAACGACAAGATCACTCAGAACGAAGCGCTCTTTAAGCGCGTGGAAGCGGTTTACAACTCGCCGGATAAGGCGAAGTGGACGCCGGAACAACAGCGTTTGGCCTGGCTTTATTACACCAACTTCGTTCGCGCGGGCGCTCGGTTAGATAAGGATGCCAAGACGCGGCTGTCTGCAATAAATCAAAAGCTGGCGGGCCTCTTCACGCGCTTCGGTCAAAACGTGCTGGCCGAAGAATCAGATCAGTTCGTCGTGCTGAAAAGCGAAGCGGAGCTGGCCGGACTGCCGCAGTCTGTTCGAGATGCTGCCGCGGAAGCCGCCGCCACAAAGAAGCAAACTGGAGTGTGGTTAATAAATAATACGCGTTCTTCCGTTGACCCGTTTCTGACTTATTCGGATCGAAGGGAGCTGCGCGAGAAGGTTTGGCGGATGTTTGTGAGTCGCGGGGACAACGGCGACGAGCACGACAACAACGCGATCATTGCCGAAATTCTGCAACTGCGCGCCGAGCGAGCCGAGCTGCTCGGTTTTCCGACGCATGCACATTGGCGGTTGCAGAATTCGATGGCCAAAACTCCTGAACGCGCGATGCAATTGATGGAAGCGGTGTGGAAACCAGCGGTCGCGCGTGTGCATGAGGAAGTTGCGGACATGCAAGCGCTGGCGGACAAAGAAAAAGCCGGGATTAAAATCGAGCCCTGGGACTATCGTTATTACGCGGAGAAGGTCCGCAAGGCCCGCTATGATTTGGATCAAAACGAAGTGAAGCCGTATCTCCAGCTCGAGAAACTGCGCGAAGGCATTTTCTGGGTCGCTGGAGAACTCTTCAATTTCAATTTCACTCCGGTTACGAATGTTCCGGTGGCGCATCCTGATATTCGTGTTTGGGAAGTGACGGACAAGACTTCGAAGAAGCATATCGGGCTGTGGTATTTCGACCCGTATGCGCGCGCGGGCAAGCGTTCGGGCGCATGGATGAACGCGTATCGTAGTCAGCAGAAACTGGACGGACAGATCACCACGATCGTTTCGAACAACTCAAACTTCGTAAAGGGTAAGCCGGGAGAGCCGGTGTTGATTTCGTGGGACGATGCGCTGACGATGTTTCACGAGTTTGGACACGCGCTTCACGGTTTAAATTCCAGCGTCACCTACCCGACGCTGGCGGGCACGGCCGTGGCCCGCGACTATGTGGAGTTTCCTTCACAGTTGTTGGAGCATTGGCTTTCGACCCCGGAAGTGCTTCAGCGTTTTGCAGTGCACTATCAGACCGGAAAACCAATCCCACAGAATTTGGTCGACCGGATTATGAAATCGGCAACGTTTAATCAGGGCTTTATTACTGTGGAGTATCTGATCGCGGCGCTAGTCGACATGAAGTTGCACCTGGCCGGCGACCGTAAAATTGACGCGAAGGATTTTGAAAAAGAAACCCTGGCGGAGTTGGGGATGCCAAAGGAAATTGTGATGCGCCATCGGATGCCGCACTTTGGACATATCTTCTCGAGCGACGCCTATTCGGCCGGTTACTACAGCTATCTCTGGTCGGATGTGCTAACCGCAGACGCGTTTGGCGCATTTGTCGAAGGCAAAGGGCCGTACGACCGCACGGTTGCTGAGCGACTCCGCAAGAATATCTTCTCGGTGGGGAATACGATTGATCCAGCTGAAGGCTACAGGGCCTTCCGCGGGCGCGATCCTCAGATCGAAGCACTGATGAAGAAGCGCGGTTTTCCGACGACGGGAACCTCCGCGAAACCGTCAGCTGGGCAATAGCCGAATAGGTGCCCAGCGGCTTTGCCGCCTTCCGTGCGGAAAGCCTGTGGCTTTCCGACAGGCGAAATTGGTTCGAGGCTGTGTCTCCCACACAGGCATAGCCTGAAGAATCTTAACCGCTACGGAAAGGCATAGCCTTTCCGTACGGATTGCGGCAGAGCCGCCACTGCACCGCAATTGACTTATCAGGGCGGTTTGTTTAGATTCTACAGCGTTTACAGGTTCTAATTTTTGGTAGGAAGCTCCGGAAGTCCTTCGTTATGAATCGCACATACACACGATTCTTTAGTTTTTGATGCCGCCTCTAACGGCGAGCACGCTACGAAGGCGCTCCTATCAGATCCGATCAAGAGCAGTAAATAGTAAATGGTTAATCGTAAATGGTAGGAGTAGTAGCCGAGATGTTTTTGGCTACGTCGCCTTCTGTCGCTAAGAGGTTCGCGGCTTTGCCGCCCTCCGTGCGGAAAGGCTCGGCCTTTCCGTAAGCCCTTGAGTATTTGAGGCTCTGCCTCCGGAGGCGAAGCCTCCCACGAACCATAAGAAGTCGCTCGGTAAGGCATAGCCGGCATAGCCTTACCGCACGGAAGGCGGCAAGCCGCAAGGATGACAAAGCATTCCGATACGACGAGATGAGTGATATCAACGTACAACTCAAGGGCGGACCACCTGTCCAAATACCGACTTCCTCGACAGTGGCGGAGGCGTTGAAAAAGCTTGATCGCGATCTTGCTAAGCAAGCATTAGCTGCGAGGATCAGGGGTGTCGAAGTCGATCTTGCCGCGAAACTGGATTCAATTCCAGATGCGGCGGGAGCATTTAGGCTAACCGAGTTTGTGGGCGAGTCAATGCAAATTGACCCGGTGCTTCCGCAAACGCTGGAAGGCCTCGATGTCTTGCGCCATTCAACCGCTCACTTGCTCGCGGCCGCCGTACTTGATCTGTTTCCTGGTACCAAGCTCGGCATCGGACCCGCGCTACTTGAGGATCCGCGCTACGGTTTCTTTTACGACGTAATCGCGCCACGTCCGCTGACCGAAGCCGATCTCCCTGTAATCGAGAAGCACATGCGGAAGATTGCCAGCCGGAATCTTGCATACCGGCGCGACGAGATTCCGAAGGCCGAAGCGCTCAGACTCTTTCAAGAGCGTGACGAGCCCCTCAAGTGTGAACTGATTGACGAGAAGGCCGGCGAGACGGTCAGCGTCTACTACATCGATAATTCGCCGTTCATCGATTTCTGTCTCGGCCCACACGTGCCTAATACGAACAAGCTGAAGGCGTTTAAGTTGCTCTCGCTTGCCGGCGCCTACTGGAAGGGCGATGCGACGCTGCCGCAGATGCAGCGCATTTATGGCACGGCATATTTCACTCAAGACGAGCTTGATGCCTGGCTGAAGCAACGTGAAGAAGCAGAGAAGCGAGACCACCGGCGAATAGGGAAAGAACTGGATCTGTTTTCCATCCAGGAGCAGTATGGCCAGGGTTTGGTGCTGTGGCATCCGAAAGGAGGAGCGATTCGCCGCGAGATGGAAGACTACCTGCGCGAACAACTCGTAAAGCGTGGTTATGGATTGGTCTTTACGCCGCATATCGCCAAGCGCGAGCTTTGGCAGAAGAGCGGGCACGAAGAGAACTATGCTGACGTGATGTTTTCGCCTACGGAGCTTGAGGAGACGGAATTCCGGCTGAAACCGATGAATTGTCCGTTTCACATTGGGATATACAAGTCGGCGCAGCACTCATATCGCGAATTGCCTCTGCGTTATGCGGAGCTCGGAACCTGTTACCGCGCTGAGCTCTCCGGCACGTTGCACGGCTTGATGCGTGTTCGCGGATTCACTCAGGATGATGCCCACATTTTCTGCACGCCTGAGACGATTCGCCAGGAAGTCATCGACTGCATCAACTTTGCTTTCGAACTCCTGCGCACGTTTGGTTTTGAAAACTTCAAGATCGAACTGTCGGTGAAGGGCGGCGACACGGCCAAAAAGTATCTGGGTTCCGAAGAAGCCTGGGCGCAGGCCGAGAAAGCCCTAACCGAAGCCTTGCAGGACCAGAACCTGCCCTATGAACGAATTGAGGGTGAGGCGGCGTTTTACGGTCCCAAGATCGACATCAAGGTCGAAGATGCGATTGGCCGCTTGTGGCAATTGACGACTGTGCAGTTTGACTTCAACCTGCCGGAACGTTTCCAGCTTGAATATATTGGCGAAGACAATAAAGCGCACCGGCCACTGATGGTTCACAGGGCTCTTTTCGGTTCAGTTGAGCGTTTCTTCGGTGTATTAATCGAGCACTACGCGGGCGCGTTTCCCACGTGGCTGTCGCCGGTGCAGGTGGCCGTCTTGCCCATTACTGACCGCGTTAATGAATATGCGTCAAGAGTTGCCGTTGAACTCAAGGCCGCAGGGCTTCGTGTAGAAGCGAATCTGCGCAGCGACAAGATAGGTGCGAAGATTCGCGACGCGCAGTTGCAGAAGGTTCCTTTCATGCTGGTTCTTGGCGACCGTGAGATGGAGCAGGGAAGTGTCGCGGTCCGTGAACGTTCACAGGGTGACATCGGCGTGATGTCCATTGAAGAATTTAAGCAGAAGGCGCTCGCTCTGGTTCAGAGTCGCGCGTTGACGAATACTTAGTCCAATGTCCAATGTCCAATGTCCAACGTCGAATACAAAGACTTTGGACTTTGGACCTTGGACTTTGGACATTCACTGAGGAGGTGCAGCAATAGCTACAGGTTTTCGAGGTCGCGGCCCGCGCCCGGATAACCGGCGCATGCCGATCGCCCGTATTAACGAAAGAATTCGCGTGCCTGAAGTTCGTGTTATCGGTGATGAAGGCGAGCAGTTGGGCGTGATGGATATACGAGACGCCATTCGCGCCGCCCGAGAGAAGGGGTTGGATCTGGTCGAAGTTGCCGCAACTGCTGACCCGCCGGTTTGCCGAATCATCGACTTCGGAAAGTTTCAGTACGAAGCCAAGAAGAAGGCAAACGAGGCGAAGAAGAAGCAGGTCACAATTACGGTTAAGGAAGTTAAGTTTCGCCCCGGCACCGACGACCACGACTACGACTATCGGATGAAACACGCGCGCGAATGGCTGGAGGAAGGTGACAAAGTCAAAGCCACCATCTGGTTTCGCGGCAGGGAAATGACCCACCGCGAGCTCGGCTCTCGAATCCTGGAGAAGCTCGAGAAAGACCTGCAGGATGTTGGGGAAGTCGAGGCCAGGCCGCGGATGGAAGGGAACCAGATGTTCATCATCCTTGGACCGAAACGCCACAAGAGCGCTGCCAAGAGCGAGCATCATCCGCCGGCACCGGCGCCAGCTGCGCCCGAGCCGAGTAAGCAGTAAGCAGCAGGCGTAAGAGTACAAGCTTTAGCTTGCGCGGGTAGGGAAGAACTTAGCTTCCGTGGTCCCGAACGAGCAACCTGAAGGGTGTACTCTAAACGCCTCTTAGCCGACATCGTCAATTGGGAATTGGAAATTGGAAATTGGAAATGAGAGGGTGAGGAGTTATGCCTAAATTAAAAACACATAAGGGGGCGGCGAAGCGTTTTCGGATTACCGCCACCGGTAAAATCAAGCGTGGCCATTCGCATGCGCGCCACATTCTGACTAAGAAAAGCACCAAGAGAAAGCGGCATCTTGATATTGACGCACTGGTCTCCAAATCGGACCAGGAGCGCGTAGAAAACATGCTGCCCTATGGAAGAGGCTAACAAACAGGGATGAGGGATGAAGGATGAGGGATGAAATTCTAGTCATCCCTCATCCCTCCGCCCTCATCCCTCCGAAGAAAGGGGTAACTAACAATGCCTAGAGCAAAACGTGGCAATAAGCGCCTCGAGCGGCGCAAGAAAATATTGAAGCTGGCGAAAGGTTATCGCGGCACTAAGTCGAAACTTTATCGGTCCGCCAAGGAGTCGGTCGAGCGCGGTTTGAACTTCGCCTACACCGGTCGCAAGTTGAAGAAGCGCGATTTTCGTAGTTTGTGGATTGTGCGTATCGGCGCTGCAGCGCGCCTGAATGGAATCAACTATTCGCAGCTTATGCACGGCTTAAAGCTGGCGGGGATTGAGTTGGACCGCAAGGTACTCGCCGATCTGGCAGTTAACCAGCCCGAGGCTTTTTCCGCTGTTGCGGTGCAGGCAAAGAGTGCGCTGGAAAACAAAGGCGAAAAGGCCGCGGCGTAGATCAGCTAGCTACGCAACGGTCCCGGAGGGACCAAATGTTTATAGTCAAGAGTTATACCCTCAATCTCCAGCCCATTTATGGGCGAAAGAAACATTTCGCCCCTACGGGGCGGAGATTGCTTCAGCGTATTAGTCTATAAACATTTCGCCGCTGCGCGGCGGGTAGCGATGGCGGCACTTCCCTGGGATACGGATTTCATGGCGGAAGATCAAACAGACCCAAAAGCTCTCGTTGAAGGAGCACGCAAAGCGTTCGAGCAGGAGTTCGAGCGCTTTGCCGGCTTTGTGGAGAACTCTGCCCGGGCGACTGCCTTGAATCTTAACGAGGCAGAGGCTGAACAGCGGTCACTCGCTGACGTGCGCACGCGGAATTTAGGTAAGAAGAGTGTGTTTGCGGCCGCCAAGAAGACAATCGGAAAAGTTCCGGCGGAGGAACGTGCAGCCTTCGGGCAGTTTGTTCAGCAGATCGAAGCCGACATAACTGCCAGGATTGAACAAGCTGAGGCGGTGCTTAAGGGCCACATTGATTCCGCTCGAACGGAACGCGAACGCATTGACGTAACGCTGCCTGGGCACCGTCCGCGTCGCGGTCATCTTCATCCGATCACGATGCTGCGCGAGAAGATCGAAGACATCTTCGTGGCCCTCGGCTATGCAATCGAAGACGGTCGTGAGATTGAAACGGACTTTTATAATTTTGAAGCGCTAAACATCCCACATAACCATCCCGCGCGGTCGCCGCAGGATACGTTCTACACGAAGGATGGGCTGGCGCTGCGCTCACAGACCTCGACGGTCCAGATTCATGCTATGCAGCGTCGCGGGGCTCCGCTAAGAATTATCGCCCCCGGTCGCGTATTTCGGCGTGACACGCCTGACCCAACGCACAATCCGATGTTCTTCCAGGTTGAAGGCTTATGTGTAGATCGCGGGATTAGCATGGCGCATTTGAAGGGAACGGTCGCCGAGTTTCTGCGCCGGATGTTTGGCCCCGACACAAAGACGCGTTTTCGTCCCTCGTATTTTCCCTTTACCGAGCCGAGCGCTGAGTTTGATTTCAGTTGTTTCAAGTGTGGCGGGACGGGATGCCGCATTTGTAAGGGCTCGGGCTGGATAGAGCTCGGCGGTTCGGGCATGGTGCACCCAAATGTCCTGCGCGCCGCGGGCGTGGATCCCGAAATCTATTCCGGATTTGCCTTCGGACTGGGAATCGATCGCATGTGCGCACTAATGTACGGCCTGGACGATATTCGCCTGCTTTTCGAGAATGATGTGCGGTTCTTGAAACAGTTTGATTGAGTACTAATTGTGAGCTTTGTACTTGGTGCTTTGTACTTTGCTCTGTTTCGGGGACGTGTTTTTCGCAGCCGAGCCACAAAGCACCAAGTTCAAAGCACAAAGCTCATTTTTTCAATGCTTATCAGCTACAACTGGCTACGCGAGCTAACCAACACCACCGCGACGCCGCTCGATTTGAGGGAGCGGCTAACGATGGTCGGTCTGGCTATTGATGCCGTCGCCGAGATAGAAGGCGACTCGGTGCTGGACGTTGAAGTCCCATCAAATCGGCCCGATTGCCTGTCTCACATCGGCATCGCACGCGAAGTTTCGGTGATAGAAAAGTCCACAGTCCAACTTCCCGCGTCCCAAGCCGCGAAAACTGATGGCCAGGCGGAAGATTTCGCTTCCGTGGAAATTCGTGACCCGGATCTTTGCCCGCGTTACGCTGCGCGCGTGGTGCGCGGCGTCAGAGTTGGCCCGTCTCCCGAATGGCTCGCAAAACGGTTGAGTGAAATCGGACAAAGACCCATCAACAACGTGGCCGACATTACCAATTACGTTCTCCACGAGATGGGCCAGCCGCTGCATGCTTTCGATCTGGCCAAACTAACTGAACATAAAATCGTCGTGCGGCGCGCACTGGCCGGCGAGAAACTCAAGACCCTGGATGGCGTGGAGCGTGCACTCGATCCGCAGATGCTGGTGATTGCCGACGCTAAGGAACCCGTTGCTCTGGCCGGCGTAATGGGAGGTTTGGATTCGGAAATCTCTGAGACCACAACCGACGTTTTGATCGAAAGCGCCTACTTCGATCCCAACTCTGTTCGACGCACCGCGCGTCAGCTCGGCATGGATACCGAAGCCTCTCGTCGTTTCGAGCGGGGCGCTGATTGCGGGAACGTTCTTAAGGCACAGGCTCGCTGCGTTGAGTTGATTTGTGAATTTGCCGGCGGCGTTGCCACTGAAGACACAATCGACGTCTACCCTGAGCCGTTAAGCCCGGTGATTGTTCCATTTCATCCGTCTCGCGTAGAAGGCCTTACCTCACTTGAGGTCCACACGTCAGAGATGGTGCGCATTCTTTCCGCATTGGGTTTTGCCCAGGCGGAAATGCCCGAAGAACGCGGCATGACGTTTGTCGTTCCGAGTTGGCGCGTAGATGTAAGTCTCGAAGAAGACCTTTTCGAAGAAATTGCGCGTCACACGGGTTATGACAACATTAAATCCGAGCTGCCGCCGTCTGATATGTCCGGCGAGTATCAGCCGACGGAGATGAAACGCCGAGCGTTGCGGCGGGTGCTGACCAACCTCGGCTTTGATGAAGCTATCAACTTCAGCTTCATTGACACAGCTCACGACGAGCAATTTGAAACGGTTCCGACGATTGGAGCCGAGGTCGCAAACGCCGGTTTGGTTTCGCTTGAGAATCCGATTACAGAAGAGGCGACTCGCATGCGACCGACGCTCTTGCCGGGTTTGCTGGAGTCGGTGAGAAACAACTTCAATCACGGCACCAGAGACGTCCGTTTGTTTGAAATTGGGCGGATTTTCGCAGCTTCAGCCGGGGGTGAGCTCCCGGTCGAACGTGACGCACTCGGACTTGTCGCTACCGGCGCACACACGGAAGAAGGCCGTGCGCAAACTACCAGCGAGATTGATTTCTACGATCTGAAAGGCGCACTGGAAGCCGCGGTGGACGCCATGAAACTCGGGTCTCTGGAATTTGACCAGGCGAGCGTCAAACATCTCCGCGCAGGTCAGGCCGCTACAATCAAACTGGCTGACGGGAAAGAGATCGGGACCATCGGCAGATTGGCCGACCCCATTGCTGCTGCTTATAAATTTCGTCAGACGGTTTACACTGCCGAACTCGATCTCACGGCGCTGCTTGAGTCAGAACCTCGTGCGATTCAATACAAGCCACTTCCGCGTTTTCCATCGGTGGTCCGAGACGTCACATTGTTGATCTCACGCGATTTGAGTCTTTCGGAACTAATGCGCGCGGTTGACGCCCAAGCCGTGGCTGACTACTCGGGTGCGCAACTGGTCGGCACTTACGAAGGCAAAAACATTCCGGAGAGCAAGCGTGCAGTGACAGTGCGCATTGAATATCGTTCAGACGATCGCACTCTGCGAGATGAAGAAGTTGAAGAGCGGCATCGCGGATTGATCGATTCGTTGTTGAAAAAATTTAGTGCTGAGCTTCATTAAAAAATAAATCGATGCTACAAGGCAAGGGTCTTGCGCTTGTACGCTTGAAGTCGCATAATCCGTTGCGGAATCAAATAGCGTAGGCAGGGAAATAGTTTGATGGTTGGATTATCCGGATTAGAAAAGTTCTCTCACCTGGAAGACAAGATCTATCGCACGATAGAGCTCACCAAGACCCTTCGCCAGGAGAAAGAGAGTTTGGAGAAAGAGCTTTCTCTGATGCGGCGCAATCGTGGTGGCGGCTCTTTTGAACAACAGAGGCTGGAGAAACAAGTAGAAGCGTTGCTTGCGGAGCGCGATATCATTCGCGCGAAGGTAGAAGCGATGCTTGATGCGGTGGCCGCACTCGATCCGGAGATGGCGGAGGAGCTTAGATGACCACTGGAATCGGCCAAATCCTGGAAAAGAGCAGTATGGAAACTACTACAACCGCCCCCCCGATCATCAGAGTTGAAATCTACAACCAAACGTACAATATCCGCTCAGACGGCGACTCGGAATACCTCATGCAGCTCGCCGATTTCGTCGACAGCCGAATGCGCGAAATTTCCTCCGGTACGTTGACGGTCGATTCGCTGAAGGTCGCTATTCTGGCCGCGCTTCACATAGCTGACGAATTCCACCGCCTCAAACAGACGCATGAGCAGGCAGACGCCCAACTTGCCACACGCAGCGCGGAGTGCGCCGAAATGCTCGATAAGTTGCTGAAAGTAAGAAGTAACATCGAGCAGGAAAAAGGCGACCCAGAAAAAATCTCGCTGACCTAGGCCGAAATGCAAAAAAAACGCACATCCGTTTAGATGGTGGACTTGTGCACCACGTCGGCGGACAAGTCCGCTTTCTAAACGGACCCAATGGAACAAGCCCGCCTTCTAAACGGATTCAACCCACGAGTCCGCTTCCAAAAGGATTCTAAGGACGAGCGTGCTTTTTAACCACTTCACCGGTCGGGGCCCTTGTGATAGTATCCACGCCGGCGGAGGGAAATATTCTGCGGGGTTCGTCACCGAGTTACGATGATTGAGCCAACGCCGTTGATTAGGGAGACCGATGCCGCTTGCCAGTGCGATTCTTCATTGTTAAGAATTGCCAGAGGCTGCGGCTCTTAAAGGTCACCCACCTGTCATGCAGGTTCAATTACGGCTTCGGAACGGCCTTGCGGATTTCCCTCCTGCCAACAAAGCCGTAAATGGCAAAAGCCGTAAATGGTAAATCGTGAATGGTAAATGGTGGCAGCTATTTGCGATTGACGATTTCCATTTGCGGCTTTCTTGTTTCTGAATGCCTAAGGCGGCGCGCTTTCTTTCCCATTTACCATTGACCATTCACCATTCACCTTCTTTATGAACATACTCATGATTGGCGATGTTGTTGCTAAGCCCGGCCGCCTGGCAGTGCTTGAGCGCATTCAGGATATGCGGGAGCAGCACGACATCGATCTCGCGATCATGAACGCGGAAAACCTGGCCGGCGGTTTTTCTGTAACGCCTTCGTTGTGCGAAGAACTATTCGCGAATGGCATCGACGTGATGACCTCAGGCAATCACATCTTTGACAAGAAAGAAGCGATTCCGTATATCGCAAAACAGCCCAGGTTGATTCGACCCGCAAACTACCCACCCGGTACACCTGGCAACGGGATGTGGACAGGCCAGGTCAATGGCGTGGCAATCGCCGTTATCAATCTAATGGGGCGTGTGTTCATGCCGCCTTCCGACGATCCTTTCCGAGCGGCGGATCGGCTTATGGAGTCGCTGCCGTCGACAACGAAGGTACGCATTGTTGATATCCATGCCGAAGCAACTTCTGAAAAGGTTGCAATGGGCTGGTATCTTGACGGCCGGGCATCGGCGGTGCTGGGCACACACACTCACGTGCAAACCGCGGATGAGCGCATTCTGCCGCAGGGAACTGCTCACCTTACAGACATCGGGATGACAGGCAGCTATTCCGGCGTGATTGGAATGAAGAAGGAAGACGTGATAGTGCGGTTCACTTCAGCGCTTGGCCGGCGGGCGGAGCATTCAACCGGCGACGTGAGAATTTGTGCTGTAGTGTTGGATGTCGATGAGGAAACAGGGAAAGCGCGGAGCATTGTTAGGCTGAACTTGGCTCATGACTAGTTCCCTAAATGAAAAAGCTACCGTACGAGCCAATATTTATCATATGGATTAATTTGAATGAGAACTGGCGCCGTCGACGCTTTGACGTCGATATTCAGCAGGGATAATATTTCGTCAGTCATAATCCTTGCGTTCCCCCCTGTTGAATAAATCTCTCTCACGGATGTTCTAAAGCAGAAAGAATCCAGCTTATGAAGACTCACCATAAAGTCGCCATTAGTTTGATTATAGCTTTGTTGGTTACAGCTGTTCTGGTCGCACAAAAACCAACTAAGCAAGTAACGGATTTCGACCATTTTCCTATTTTGGACTATGAAAAGAAATCTGCCTCTGACACTAGTGGTAAGAAAACCCGTAAGAAGTACAACAACCGTCATGCTCCGCGCATTAGCGAATCTACCGATAAGATATTCTCATTTAATGATTGGGAAGTCGGCTTGCCAGCTTTGCCAATAGCCAAGAGCGCGGCGGTTATTGTCGGCGAAGTAACTGAAGGTAAAGCCGAACTCTCGGAAGACGAAACAAACATCTACTCTGAGTTCACCGTCCAAATCGCACAAGTTCTTAAGAACGACAACAGTCTCTCTTTAGGGATAGGTAATTCTGTTTTGGTAGAGCGCAGCGGCGGTCGTGTACGTTTGCCCTCGGGAAAAGTAGTCGTGTCACGAACGGATAAGCAGGATTTACCGAAGGTTGGAAAGCGTTATGTATTGTTTCTCACTAGAGACGAAGACGAAGACTTTCATATCCTCACTGGATACGAACTTCGTGATGGAGTGGTCTTCCCATTAGACAAACTGAGACCTGGGCATCCAATCACGGCCTATACAGGAAGTAGCGAAACATCCTTCTTTGCCGATTTAAATAGAATCCTTGTTAACCCGTCAACCTCTCAATCGCGCTAGCGCGCGGGTCTAGGATGAAAAGAATACTGTTTACTCTCACCAGTGTTGTGCTGTGTTTGTCTATATGACGATGACTTTCCATAACCGTGTCAGATTGGGCTTGCCTGAACGTTTGCCAGCGTTGGTTCGAATGGTTGCTAAGCATGAGGGCGGGCACGGACTAGGCCTTGACAATGCCGACGATTGCCCTGCTGGGAGCACGATAATGAACCTCAATCATAATGATGGAATTGAGGACCAAATTTCCAATTGTGACAACCTAGGAGTAAATAACGACCCCAGATATCCACCTCCGCAGCCAACTCCCGCTAGCTGCAAAAACAGCGGTAGCGCCTGTATTATCATTCGGAATGCTGCGACGGCATGTGTAGCCAACAAGTGTGTGGGTACCAGGAAGCTGGAGGTACTGGTAATGGGAGTCCTATATTAGTTGACGTGCTAGGAGATGGGTTTAGCCTCACAGATGCAGTTGGTGGCGTAAACTCCGACTTAGACACTGACGGCGTTAGAGAGAGTATTTCATGGACTCAATACGGT